>JAGWWV010000036.1 GCA_018970175.1 Acidobacteriota bacterium | reverse complement strand
CTGGTGGTCGAGACCGGCGTCGATCCGGTGACCTTCCGCTTTTCAGGCGGACGCTCTGCCGACTGAGCTACTCGACCGTGTCGGACGTGATGTCCGAAACGCGGTCCCGACGGGACTCGAACCCGCGACCTCCGGCTTGACAGGCCGGCGTGAACTCCAACTTCACCACGGGACCAGAAACTGGCCTTGCAATGTTTCGGCTATTTCAAATATTCAGTTTTCGCACCCCCAACGGGATTCGAACCCGTGCCGCCACCTTGAAAGGGTGGTGTCCTAGGCCACTAGACGATGGGGGCTAGTTCGACTCCGCTGAAGAGCGAGTGAAAACTATCGGGGATTTGCGGCGTTTCCCCCAGGGCTCACCGTCGCCCCTGATCGTCGGACTGGAAGGCCATGGCCGCCGCGACGGCGCCTTCCAGAAGCCAACCGAGGTACGAGTAGAGGTGGGCCTGGGCCGCGGCTGGATCGTCGGGGTCGTCCGAGCCGGGGTCCGCATCGTCTTCGGCGACGTCGAGCATGGTGCCAAGCAACAGGCGCAGAGCGTTCAGCGCCTGAAGAAAGAGGTCCATGTCCCCGGATTCGAGCCGATCACCGGTACCGATCACCTCGACAACCCGGGAGATTGCGGTGAGGCGCGAGGCGACGAGTTCCGAGCGCATGAGCTCTTGGTACTCCGCGTCACGTTCAGGATCGTCGTGGTAGGCGGCGGGGAAGAGGCGTCGCAATGCGGGGTCGGACGTATCGGCCTGCATCAGCACGTCACGCAGCTCACCGAACATGTGAACCAACAATTCACGCACGTCAGGTGCCAGGTTGATGCGAAACGAACCGTCGGACTGTGGCTGGAACGGCCCCGACGACCGGCGGCGCATCACTTTTCCGACCCGTCTCTCTGCCCGTCTTTCTGCATGGTCGCCCAGAGTCCGTGTTCGTGAAGTCGGTAGACGTCGAGTTCGGCTCGTTCGCGTGTACCGCTCGAGACAACGGCACGACCTTTGTGATGAACGTCGAGCATCAACTGAGTCGCCTTTTCGAGGCTGTAGCCGAACAGTTTGCGCAGAACAAACGTGACGTACGACATGAGGTTGATGGGGTCGTTCCAGACGATGACGACCCACGGAGAATCGGGTGTCGTGTCCGTGTTCTCGTTGAGACCGACTTCTTCGCGAGTCGAGGGCACCGTTGATGGCACGGCACCATTCTGCCCGTACCATGGCGTTTCCATGGCTGTGAACGCACGCCCGATCGTTCCCTCGCGAATTGCTCGCAAGGCGCTTTCGCACGGCACCACGCGGTCCCCTCGCTCCGTTGTCGGCGGTTTTGTCGCCCTTACCAAGCCACGGATCATCGAACTTCTGCTCGTCACCACCGTTCCCACGATGGTGATGGCGCAACAGGGCTGGCCCTCGACGGCACTTGTCGTCGTCACTCTGGTGGGTGGCGCACTCGCTGCGGGCGGCGCAAATGCACTCAACATGGTGATCGACCGCGACATCGACAAGTTGATGGAGCGAACCAAGAACCGACCTCTTGTCACCGGGCTCATTTCGCCTCGCCAGGCGACTGTCTTCGCGTGGAGCCTCGAAGCCGTCGCATTCGCGGTCCTGTGGGTGGGTGCGAATCTCTTGTCCGCGGTTCTCACCTTCAGCGCGACGCTCTTCTACGTGGTCATCTACTCCTTGTGGCTGAAGCGAACGAGCAAGCAGAACATCGTCATCGGCGGGGCTGCCGGAGCGGTTCCGGTGCTCGTCGGCTGGTCGGCCGTGACCAACAGCGTCTCGTGGTCGGCGGTCGTGCTGTTCGGGGTCATTTTTCTGTGGACCCCGCCCCACTTCTGGGCGCTCGCCGTCAGGCATGCCGACGACTACCGTGCCGCGAATGTGCCGATGCTCCCCGTGGTCGTTCCGATCGAAAACACGATCAGGAGCATGTACATCTACACTGTGACTTTAGTCACAGTTAGCCTGATTCTCGCCCCGGTGGCTCACCTGGGTCCGATCTACTGGATTTCCGCCCTTGTGTTGGGCCTTGGGTTCCTCGCCGGCATCGAAGGCCTTCGACGCCAGCCCACGCCGGCAGTCTCGATGCGTCTCTTTTCGTACTCGATTTCCTACATCACCCTCGTGTTCGGAGCGCTGACGGTCGATGTCCTTGTGCGACACGGCGTGTCGTGACTCGCGGCCGCTCCATCACAAGCCCACAAAGCCAAGTGGCACAAGGCTTGGTTTCCGTTCGGAGAGCGGTCGATGGGTAGTCTCGGTACGTCATTTCGAGAAAGAGTTAGCCCTCCATGACCACGTTCGACACGCATGTCGCGGCTCCCGCTGCGGCGTCCTCTTCCGGCGCCGGCGCCCTCGGGGCGTTCGTCGTTGGCATCGGGTCGTGGGCAACCACAACCGACCACAAGAAAATCGGCCGTCTGTTCATCGGGACCGCCCTCGTGCTCGCGGCCGCAGCCGCCGTTGTCGGAGCCTTCCTCGGCTTCGAACGCATCAGCGCAAGCGGATACTCGATTCTCGATCTCGACTCGATCGAACAACTAAACGCTCTCTATCGCGTGGTCCTTGCGTTCGGCGTCGCCCTGCCGTTGATGCTTGGTGTTGCGATTGCAATCGTTCCGTTGCAGATCGGTTCGAAGGCCATTTCGTTCGGTCGCGTTGCGCTGTTCGGTTTCTGGATGTGGTTCGCCGGCCTCGGTGTCATCGTCTACTCGATTGCTGCAAACGGCGGACCGGGTGGCGGTAACGCCAAGATGGTCGACCTTTTCCTGATCGGTGTCGTCGTCACCGCGGCGGGTGGTCTTGCCGCGACCGTCTCACTCGTCACGACCGTGCTCACGAGCCGCGCTCCGGGTATGGATCTCTCTCGGGTCCCGATGCTGTCGTGGGCGTCGCTCACAGGCGGAGTTGCTTTGCTTCTCACGTTGCCGGTGGTCATCGGAACGACGATCTATCTCTACGTCGACCATCACTACGGACGCCTCGCCTTCGGTGCCAACAAAGGCATCAATGATTGGCTCGGATGGTCGCTGACCCAACCCCAGACCTATGTCTTTGGCGCAATCGGTGTCGGCGTCGTCGCGGAAATTGCGACGGTTGCAGGTGGGCGTCGCCACCCGCTTCGCGCGGTTCTTCTCGTCGGTGCGGGTGTGCTCACCGTCGCTGCGCTGGGCGGCGCCACGCAGGTGCAGCACTCGATCACGTGGACCGACTCGTCGGGCTCGGACAAGGTCAAAGAGCTCATCCCGTTCCTTATCTTCAACGGTCTGCCCCTCCTCGGTGCGTTGATCGTTCTCGCAGGTAGCGCATTCGCATTGGCGCAGGGCAAGCCGCGCATCCTCGCCCCGCTCGTTCCCGCATTCCTCGGCCTCGGCATGATGTTGGCCGGCATGGCCGGACATCTGGTTGGCCAGTTCGGTCCCGCCGGTCTCGCAGGCACCGTCTTCGAAGAGGGCGAATTCAACTACGTGGTCTACGGCACGTTGCTGATCGGCATCGGCGCGGTCGCTTACTGGGGTCCGAAGTTGTGGGGTCGCTCACTGCCGCAGTCGGCGGTGTTCGGTCTCGGGACTCTCGGATTCCTCGGCACTGTTCTTGCCTCGCTGCCCCTCTACGTCGCAGGTTTTGCCGACCAGCCGGCCGGTGTCGTCGATGGCTTCACCTACGGCGGACCGCAGGAATTGTGGAACGCACTGGCAGCGATCGGTCACGCGCTGATTGCGCTCACGGTGATTCTCTTCATCCTCACGGCACTGCGGGCATTCCGTTCCGGTGAAGCCGCAGGTGACGATCCGTGGGATGCCCAGACTCTCGAGTGGTCGGTGTCGTCACCGGCACCCGCCGACAACTTCGCATCGGTTCCGGTCGTTGCGAGTGCGGAACCGCTACTCGACCTGAAGCCCGCAGGGAGCGAGAAATGACACACGCACTTCCCGCCGGTCCGCAGCCCGCACCGCGTCGACAGCTCTTCGTTGGCACCGGTGTCGTCGCCGCAGCTGGTTCGCTTCTCATCGGCGGCATGTTGTCGGTGTGGTTGAGGTTCCGCGAAGCCGCACCGCTGCGTGAGTCGTCCGATGGTCTCAAGCAGATCAAGGACTGGCTGCCCAAGGACCTGAAGATGGCCGAGGTCATCACGAACGTCGGTCTCGCCACCATCGGTTTCGCTTGCATCATGGCGCAATGGGCGGTGTACTCGTCGCGGCGCAAGGATTCTCGCCACACGAGCATGGCGCTCGGGATGACCCTCGTCATGGGTCTCGCGCTCGTCAACGCACTCGTCGCGGTCTACCCCGAAATGGAAATCGTCCTTGCGGACGGCGCCTACCAAACGATGTTCTATGCGATCACGGGAACACTCATCGCTTTGGTGGCTGCAGGTATGGCATTCACGCTCGCAGCTCTGTTCAAGAGTTCGGGTGGCCGCGCGCACAACGCCGACCTCATGAACGCGCATGCTCTTTACTGGTACTTCCTCGCCGCTGCCTACACAGCGGTGTGGTTCGTGGTGTTCGTTCAGAAGTAGGTGCGGGATGTTCACTAACGGTTCCAAATACTTCATCGGCGTCACCGGCTTTTCGGCCGTTGTGCTCGTCATCTACGTGGTCCTCGTCGATGGGGCAGTCGGCGGAGCGGTTGCCCTTGCGTCGATCATGCTCGCCGTCGGTCTGCTGGCGGGACTTGCCCTCTTCAACCGCGACGGCGACGTGGAAGTCGGCGACGCGGCCGCACCCGCGAATGCGGTTCCGGTTGGCTCGAGCCTGTGGCCTCTCGTCACGACCCTCGGCATCGTCGCGATGGGTGTCGGTCTCATCACGCACGAAATCGTCTTCCTCCTCGGACTCACCGCGCTCGTCGCCGGGTTCGTCGAATGGGTCATCCAGGGTTGGTCCGAATCGGCTTCGTCCGATCGTCGATTCAACAATGCGGCGCGCGGCCGCCTCATTCATCCCCTCGAGTTTCCGGTTATTGCAACCGTCGGAGCCGGCGTGATCGTTGTCTCGTTCTCGCGCATCATGTTGGCGATCTCGAAAACCACCGGTGCCGTGCTCTTCACCATCGTCGGCGCACTCGTTCTCGCCGGCGGAGTCTTCTTCGCGGTGCGGCCCAACCTGAAGAAGTCGGTTGCGGTCGGCCTGTGCGTGATCGGTGCAGTCGGCGTCGTTGCCGGCGGAATTGCGGGTGCGAGTGTCGGCAAGCGCGATCAATTGGTCGAGGCCAACGAGGAAGATCACTTCGCCCACAAAGAGTGCGGTGAAGAGAAGAGCAAGTACTTCGACTTCAATTCCGAGGCGAAAGTCTCGATGCGGTCGAATCCCATGGCGACCATCGAGTTCGTCGATGGCAAGCTCCAGGCTCGCGAGCTTGGTCTGAAGAAGTTGACGGATCGCATCACCGTCCAGAAGTCGAACAATATTTCGGTCATCTTCCGCAACAAGACCGAGGGCGAGTACCGCTTGACCTTGTTCTATGGCGAGAAGGAAGTGCAGGAAGGTGTGGTTGAAGAACTACACAATTGCACCCAGATGATCGAAAGCGGTGAGGAGCAACTTCTCACCTTCCGCATCGACAGACCGTCGATTGCGTCCGAGAAGCCCTACAAGTTCTACGTTCCCGGGGTCGAGGACCAGAGCATCGAGGTTGTTGTCCCATGAGCCGTTCCAGCCAGAAAGAGTCCGGAGGCCATATGCCCACGTCAGTGCGTCGTTTCGTCGCCGGTGCAGCCGGTTTGTCGGCGGTAGCGCTTCTTGCAGGTTGTGCGAAAAACGCACCCCAAGACACCTGGCAGCCGAAGGGCCCGAACGCCCAGAAGATCGATGACCTGCAAAAGCCCGTCTTTGCGATCGCGGGCATCGTCGGTCTCATCGTGTTTGCCGCCGTTGCCTACGCGGTCTTCCGCTTCAAGGATCGCGGCCAACCGATTCCCGAGCAGACCCACGGCAAGCCCGTGCTCGAAATCGGAATGACCATTCTTCCGGCACTGCTGCTTGCGGGTATCGGCGTCTTCACCTTCCGCACCATCTTCGATCTCGCCAAGACCGATGACACCGAGATGGTCATCAACGTGACGGGCCAGCAGTGGTGGTGGGAGTACGACTATCCGGTCCAGACCGACTACGGCATCACGAACCCGATCATCACCTCGGGTCAGCTGGTCATCCCGACGGGCACCAAGGTCCTGTTGCGCGAAACCAGCCGCGACGTCATCCACTCCTATTGGATCCCCGCTCTCAACGGCAAGCGCGATGCCGTGCCGGGACGCGTCCATTACCTGCGGCTCGAGGCCGACAAGCCGGGTATCTACGCCGGCCAGTGCACCGAGTTCTGCGGTCTGTCCCACGCCGTCATGCGCATGGAAGCGGTCGCGCTCGACAAGGCCGACTTTGCAGCGTGGGTGAAGGGCCAACTCGAACTTGCGGATTCTCCGGCCGAGGGAACCCTCGCCAAGGAGGGCGAATCGGTGTTCCTGAACCAGTGCGTGCGCTGCCATCAGGTGAACGGTCTGAAGAAGGCCGATGGATCTCCGGCTATCGCCGCACCTGAAGAAAACGTGTGGTCGGGGGCAGCCCCCAACCTCACACACCTGATGACCCGCAACACCTTTGCCGGCGCGTCGTGGGACCTTCTCACCAAGGAATGTCGCAAGGACGTGTGGGAGGCACCGGGTGGGGAATTCGGCAAGAAATACCTCGCAGGCGTCACCGAAGAATGCCTGAACCAGACCGATTTGCGTCGTTGGCTACGCAACGCACCGGCGATGAAGCCGATGTACGCCGACCCAACCAAGCTCGGGCCCACCGACGGCAAGTACCGCGGAATGCCGAACCTCGGTCTTTCCGAAGATGACATCGACAAACTCGTCGCCTACCTCGCGACTCTGAAGTGATCGGAGACAGCAGACATGGCAATCATTGAGCAACCAGCACCGGTCGGAGCCCCGGCTCTGCCCGCGGCGCCGACACCAACCCGCACATACGGGGCGTTGCGTCGTCCCGTGGCGACCACCGGGTGGAAGTCGTGGGTCTTCACGGTCGACCACAAGAAGCTCGGCATCATGTACGGCGTCGTCGCGATGTTCTTCTTCATTGTCGGCGGCATCGAGGCCCTTCTCATCCGCCTTCAGCTCGCCGCCCCTAATGGCAAGGTCCTGAGTGCCGATGTCTACAACCAGATGTTCACGATGCACGCAACGACGATGGTGTTCCTCTTCGTCATGCCGATGGCGGCGGCCTTCGCGAACTACTTCATTCCGTTGCAGATCGGCGCCCGCGACGTTGCGTTCCCGCGCATCAACGCCTTCGGTTTCTGGACGCTCGTCGGCGGAGGCATCATCGTCAACCTGTCGTGGTTCCTCGGCGGCGCCGCGGATGGTGGCTGGTTCATGTACGCGCCGAACTCGGGTCCGGTCTTCTCGCCGTCGCACGGTGTCGACTTCTGGGCACTCGGTCTGCAGATCACCGGTATCGCCTCGCTGACCGGTGCGATCAACCTCATCGTCACAGTGTTGAACATGCGTGCGCCCGGCATGAGTCTCATGAAGATGCCGGTGTTCACGTGGCTCCAGCTCGTCGTGCAGTTCCTGCTGCTGTTCGCCATTCCGGTCATCACCGTCGCCCTGTTCCTTCTCAGCTTCCAGCGAAACTTCGGGGCGACGTTCTTCGACGTGTCGGCGGGTGCCGACCCATTGCTCTGGCAGCACTTGTTCTGGATCTTCGGACACCCCGAGGTGTACGTGCTGATCCTGCCCAGTTTCGGCATCATCTCCGAGGTGTTGCCGGTTTTCTCGAAGAAGCCGCTGTTCGGCTACCCGTTCGTCGTCTTCTCCGGTGCCGCGATCGGCTTCGTCGGGTGGGGTGTGTGGGCTCACCACATGTTCGCCTCGGGTCTCGGCCCCGTATCGGTGGCGGTGTTCTCGATTGCCACAATGGCCATCGCGATCCCGACCGGCGTGAAGATCGTGAACTGGACGATGACACTGTGGGGAGGCAAGTTGCGCTTCACCGCAGCGATGCATTTCGCAGTCGGTCTCATCGTGCTCTTCACCATCGGCGGTCTCTCGGGCGTCACCCACTCGGTCGCACCGTCCGACACGCAGCAGACCGACACCTACTACATCGTCGCCCACTTCCACTACGTGTTGTTCGGTGGGGCGATCTTCGGTCTCTTCGCCGGCTTCTACTACTGGTGGCCGAAGATGTTCGGCAAGCAACTCAATGAACGTCTGGGCAAGGCGAACTTCTGGTTCATGGTCATCGGCATGAACCTCACGTTCGGACCGATGCACATGATCGGACTTCAGGGTCAGCCGCGCCGTATGTACGTCTGGACCGAGGCACGTGCCGGTGAAGGATTCTTCAACATCGCTTTCTGGAACATGGTGGCCTCGATCGGCGCGTTCATCCTCGCCTTTGGTGTTCTCCTGTTCCTCATCAATGTTTTCAAGACGACACGCAGCAAGGAAGTTGCCCCACTCGACCCATGGGATGCCCGCACACTTGAATGGATGACCACGAGCCCGCCGAAGGAGCACAACTTCGACGCCATTCCGACGGTTCACCATCTCGACGAGTTCTTCCACCGTAAGTACGAGCAGGACCCCAACACGCACGAGATGAAGCAGGTCGCCACGGCCGAGGACATCCTGCGCGAACAAGAGGCGAATGCCGACAAGCACATTCACATGCCATCGCCGTCGTACTGGCCAATCGTCCTTGCCGGCGGATTGCCCGTGATTGCCCTCGGCATCATCTACTCGATCCCGGTCGCCATCGTGGGCGCCGCGATCGTCGTCCTTGCATTGTTTGGATGGTCGCTCGAACCCTCGACCGCGCCTGACTCGGATTTTGATCCTCCGGCATCGGGGGATGGCACGAAGGAGCTGGCTCCCCTTGGCTGACACCGCAGTTCATCACGCCGAACACGGCCACCACACGTCTACGGGCCTGTCCAACAACAAGTTGGGCATGTGGTTGTTCCTCGGGTCTGAGTGCCTCCTCTTCGGCGGCCTCATCAGCACCTACATGATCTACCGCGGGCGCGTCGGCGAAGGCCCACGTCCGGGCAACGTGTTCGACATCCCATTCACGTCGGTCAGCAGCTTCGTGCTGCTCATGAGCTCGCTCACCATGGTGCTCGCCGTTGCCGCGGCCCAGAAACGTGATGATCGTGGGACGACCCTGTGGCTCACGGTCACCGGCCTTCTCGGCGCAACCTTCGTCGGCGGCCAAATGTATGAATTCACCGCGATGTACAACGAGGGTCTCGGCTACACAACGAGCCTCTTTGGTTCGGCGTTCTACACACTCACCGGTTTCCACGGCGTCCACGTCACCGTCGGGATCATCATGTTGTTCTCGCTCGTTGCGATCATCAAGCGCAGCAACGTGCCGGGGGACAAAGCGGAAGTCGTTGAATTGGTCGGTTTGTACTGGCACTTCGTCGACATCGTGTGGATCATCATCTTCACGCTCGTCTACCTGATCCCCGCCTGAAAAGTCAGCACACGTACGAGAGGCATCGGACATGACCACCACAACCGAAGCACACGCGGATCACGCGGAGCACCAAGACCACGCCGAGCACGGGATGAGCATCCGGGGCTATGTCACCATCGCCCTCATCCTCGCCGCACTCACGGCGCTCGAGGTGTCGACTTATTTCGTCGACTTCGGACCGTTCTTCATGCCCGTCTTGTTGATTCTCATGTGTGTGAAGTTCTTCATCGTCGTGTCGTACTTCATGCATTTGAAGTTCGACAACAAGTTGTTCAGTTTCATGTTCTACACGGGTCTCTTCCTGGCGATCGGCGTCTATGCCGCCTTCCTCGCCACATTCAAGTTCTTCACCGCCTGATATGTCCCCCGCGGAGGCGCCATGATTGCCGAAGCAGCAAACCTTTATCTCGATCCCTGGCGCTATCAGGCACACCCTGAATTGTGGTTGCTCGTTGCCTTCTTGATCGGCGCCTACGTGTATTCGGTTCGGGTCATCGGACCGCAGGCCGTTGTCTCGGGTCCGGTCGTGACCCGCAAGAACGTCACCGCGTTCGCGGCGGCAATGACGCTTCTGTGGCTTGCGTCCGACTGGCCGATGCACGACCTTGCCGAGGAGTACCTCTACTCGATGCACATGTTGCAGCACATGGCGCTGGCCTATTTCGTTCCTCCGCTTGCACTGCTCGCACTTCCCGAGTGGATGTTCAGGGCCCTGGTCGGGGAAGGTCGTGCGTACCGAGTCGTGCGGTGGTTCACAAAGCCGGTGATCGCGGGCGTTTTGTTCAACGTCGTGGTGATGGTGACGCACATTCCCGCACTCGTGAACCGCAGCGCCTCGAGTAGCCCCGTGCATTACTCCCTGCACGTTCTCGTCGTCACGACGGCACTGTTGATGTGGATTCCCATCTGTGGACCCGCTGCCGAATTTCGTGTCGGCTACGGCGGGAAAATGATTTACCTCTTCTTGATGTCGGTCGTTCCCACCGTTCCTGCCGGCTGGCTCACCTTCGCCGAAGGGGTGGTGTACAAGCACTACGACACGCGCGTCCGTGTGTGGGGAATGTCGGTCGCAACCGATCAACAACTCGCCGGCGCGATCATGAAGATCGGTGGCAGTATTTTTCTCTGGTCGATCGTGATCTTCATGTTCTTCAAGCGTTTCGTCGGTAACTTCAACGCCGAGCAGAACTATGTTCGCGACTCGACGTTGACATACGAACAAGTCGAACAGGTTTTCGAGAGCACGCCACCCGCGCCCGAACCGCAGCGCTGAGTCAGTTCCAGCGGAAAGTGCGGGCCGCCACGATGGGCATGACGACGGCCCATGCACCGAGGACCAACCACGACGACCCGGTGTGAACTCCCGACGATGTCAGTGCATCGGCGAGGACGTCGGCGAGAGCATGGGTCGGGGTGATGCGCCCGACTCCCTCGAGGAAGGACGGCAACTCGTCGAGGGGAAAGAGAACGCCGCCGAGCAGCAAGAGCACGAGGTAGAGGCCGTTCGACGCTGCGAGGTTCACTTCGCCGCGCAGATTTCCCGCAAGTGTGAGGCCGATACCGGCGAAGGCGAACGTGCCCACAACGACGGCAGCCACGGCAAGGAACCAATTCGCCGAGGCCGGCGACCAGCCGAGTGCCAGACCGAGAGCAACCAGCAATACCAACTGGATCGCCTCGACGCAGGCGACGGCGATGGTCTTCGCGGAAATGAGTCGACCGGTACCGAGTGGCGTGGCGGCGAGCCGCTTGAGAACGAGGTAGGAACGTTCGAAGCCCGTCGCGATGCCGAGGCTGACCATGGACGTGCTCATGACCGCGAGCGCCAGGATGCCGGGAACCAGAAAGTCGACGGGGTCGTCGGTGTTCGCAGGAAGGATGTCCACGCTGCCGAAAAATCCGAGCAGCAGAAGCGGAATCCCGAGGGTGACGAGGAGTTGTTCGCCGTTCCGTCGCACGAGCGACAGCTCGGCACCGATCTGGGATCGCAAGGCGCTCACGATTCATCACCCTTTGTGAGCATGCGGAAGATGTCTTCGAGACGTTCCCCTCCGACGTTGAGGTCGTGGAGGGGCAATGAGTTCGAACCGAGCCACACGGAAATGCGCGAGACGAGGTCGCTTGCCATCGACGCGTCGGTCGACGAAAAACCGATCGCGAACTCGTCGCCGCTAGCCGAGACGTCGAGACCGATGTGACGGGACAGGGCGGCTGCATCGAGCGACGTCGACGAACGGAATCGCACCGTCGTGCGTGTCGAACGTAGGTTGGCGAGGGTGCTGTTCGCCACGATCCGCCCGCGGTTGAAGAGCACGACCCTGTCGGCGAGTCGCTCGGCCTCGTCGAGTTCGTGGGTTGCCAGAATCACCGCGCAACCATCGGTAGCCAGGCGGCGGATGATTTCCCTGACGTCGTCGCGACCGTTCACATCGACCCCGGACGTTGGTTCGTCGAGGAAGGCGACACGCGGATTCGCCGCCAACGCAAGGGCAAGGCAGAGGCGCTGTTTTTCCCCGCCCGACAACCGGCGCCAGGTCGCCGTGGAGCGGTCACGAAGGCCGACACGATCGACCAACTCCGTCGGGGACATGCCACGGTCGTAGAGCCGGCAGTACTGCGCAACGGTCTCGCCGACCCGGGCGCTCGGGTAGACGCCTCCCTCTTGGAGCATCACGCCGATCTCGCGATGGAGCGTGGTCCGCTGTGCCCACGGATCGAGACCGAGAACACGAACCGTTCCGGATGTCGGCGGGCGGAACCCTTCGCAGGTCTCGATGGTGCTCGTCTTGCCGGCACCGTTCGGCCCGAGCACCGCGGTGACCTCGCCGAAGGAAGCGGCGAATGACACGTCATCGACAGCCCGCAGCGGGCCGTAGCAAACGCTGAGATTCGCAACTTCGACGGCCGTCATTTTCCCAAGCGTACGGGGAGAGGACGGGTAGCCTTCTCATCCTGTGATCGACGTTCGTCTGCTGCGCAACACCCCGGATGCCGTACGGGTGGCAATGGAGCGTCGAGCCAAGCCCGACCTCCTCGACCAAGTCGACCACGCCGTACGACTCGACACCCGACTGCGCGACATCGTGGTCGAGCGTGACGAGGTGCGTCGACAGGTCAACGACATCTCCAAGCGGGTGGGTTCCCTCCGCAAGGCTGGGGATACGGCAGGAGCCGAGGCGCTGATGGGCCAGAGCCGCGATCTCGGCGCGCGCGAGACCGGGCTTGCAGCCGAGTCGGACGAGGTTGAAGCAGCCCTGCGCGAGGTTTTGTTGCGAATCCCCAACGTGCCGCACGCGGATGCGCCGAACGGCGCGGGCGACCACGACAATCCGGTCGTGGTGGGTCCCAACAACCTGCCCGCGTCGTATCCCGAGCACCAGCGCGTGCCGCATTGGGACACCGCTCACCAGTTGGGCATTCTCGACAACGAGCGCGCGGTCAAGATCTCCGGGGCGATGTTCACGATGCAACGGGGCCTCGGAGCAACTCTCGCGCGCGCGTTGTGCCAGTACGCGCTCGACATGAACGCCGATGCCTTCGAAGAGATTCGCCCGCCATCACTCGTCACGTCGGCAACACTCACGGCAACCGGGCAGTTGCCGAAGTTCGCCGACGACGCCTATTCGGTCGAGCGAGACGACTTGTGGTGCATCCCCACGGCCGAGGTTCCGCTCACCTCGATCTACGCAGGTGAGATTCTGTCCGATGCCGAGATGCCCAAGCGTCTGATGGCGTATTCGCCGTGTTACCGCCGTGAAGCGGGTTCGGCCGGTCGTGACACACGTGGCATGCTGCGCGCCCACGAGTTCGACAAGGTCGAAATCCTCGCCCTTGCGATGGCCGAACAGGCACCCGACCTGCTGGTCGAGCTGCGCGATCGTGCCGAACGGCTGATTGCGGGCCTCGGTTTGCCGTACCGAATCATCGAAATATGCACGGGAGACCTCGGCCAGAGCCATCACCGCAGTTTCGACATCGAGGTCTACGCACCGGGCTGCGACGCATGGCTCGAGGTCAGCTCGGTCAGTTGGTTCTCCGACTATCAGGCGCGCCGCGCCGACATTCGTGTGAAGCGCGGAACGCAGAAGGGAACCGAGATTGCCCACACGTTGAACGGCTCGGCTCTTGCCGTGCCGCGTGTGTGGGCCGCGATTCTCGAGAACTACCGACAGCACGACGGCTCGGTCCTCATTCCCTCGGCACTGCATCCGTACATGCGCGGGGCCGTCAGCATCCCCGCGCCATGACCCTGCGCGATCGTCGGGTGCAGTACGAGACCGCCGGTCTCGACGTCAGCGACCTCGATGCATCCCCGATCGTCCAGTGGCAGCGTTGGTACGACCAGGCAGCCGAGGCGGGTGTTGCGGAACCGAATGCGATGACGGTCTCGACCATCGCCGATGACGGCGCACCCGACGCCCGTGTCGTCCTCGTTCGTGCCGCCGACGAACGTGGATTCGTTTTCTTCACCAACTACGACAGCGCAAAAGGTCGGCAAATCGACGACGATCCGGTCGCTGCGGCGACGTTTGCGTGGCTCGACCTGCACCGTCAGGTTCGGGTGCGCGGCACGGTCGAGCGCGTCAGCGCCGAAGAGAGCGACGACTACTTTGCATCACGACCGAGGGACTCACAGATTGGAGCGTGGGCTTCCCCCCAGTCGCAACCCATCGCCGACCGTGCGGCACTGACTGCGCGCGTCGAGGAGATGACGGCCCGCTTCGCGGATGGGCCCGTTCCGCGTCCTGCCCACTGGGGTGGATTCCGTCTGGGGCCCGTCAGTATCGAGTTCTGGCAGGGCCGCCCGAACCGCCTCCACGACCGGTTTCGGTATTTGCGTGACGGCTCGACCGGCCATTGGCGTATCGAGCGTCTGGCGCCGTAACCGCCCTCAGCGGGGCACTGGGAAGGTGCGGGCCGCCGTTGCGAGGGCCTCGACGAGGCCTTGTGAGTGCGGGTTGAGTCCCGGTCCTTCCCAGTCCCAAAAAAGTGGGCTGGTGCCGCGTACACGTGGTGGCAATTCCAGCTGTGCGCCACCGAGAGGCGGCACGTTGACGGGGTTCTTGGGGTGCAGTCCGCGCAGTTCTTGGGGGATCGTTTCCAAGTCGGTGCGCACGTCGTAGGCGGGTAGACGCTCGCGGATGTGTGCGCCAACGTGGTGCGCAAGATCGCGATTCGAACCGCCGAGAAGAAGCGACGCCCACATGCCCATTCGACCGTACCCGTGCACGGTGATGACGATGTCGACGTTGTCGAAGAACTCCGCGAGTTTCACGGAGTGCTCGGGTGTCACCTTCGTGGAGGGAATGTGCCATTCCATGCCGACCGGCTGGTGCACGCCGTAATACGACGCATCGGAGAGTTCCGCTGCGGCTCGTGCGATGACGTCGGTCATTTCCTCGAGGCCACCACCGTGGTACGCCATGAAACCGAATCGCCCGCGCAGTTCAAGGACTTCTTCGACACCTTCGTGGGCGAGGAGTTGATCAAACACGTGGAGCCTCGTCACCGCGACGACCGCCAAACCGCACCACGAGAACTGCGGCAGTGATGACGGCACCGAAAATGACCGCAAGTTTCCACGCTCCCTGACGTTGCAGGAAGGTTGCCACGTCGCTTTGCCAGCCATCGATACGGCTGACGAAGGATCCGTAGTCGCGATCGGCAATCGCCGCGTACCAGTACCACGTGAGGTACAGCCCCGTGAGAAGCACCAAGACCGCGGATACCCGATCGAGGTATTGCATGCCGCTGCGCAGGACTCGCAGCAGACCACCTTTTGCGAATGCCAGCGAAACAGTGAGTGCCGTGACGATTGCCCCCATACCAACGCCGTAGAGGATGATGCTGAGCATTCCCGAGAAGAACCCGTGGACATTGATCGACCCAAGAATGACCGAAGTCAGGAAACCGATCGTGCAACCAATCGATGCGATGGCGTAGGCGATTCCGAAGAGAAACATCGAACCAAAGGTGCGTGTCTTCCCGGTTGCGATGTTCGGGGTGATGACGCGCGGTTTCCATCCGGCGATCATCGCAATTCCCATGACAACGAGTGCGATTCCGATCACGATCGAGACGTACTTGGCGTTGCGTTCGATGGCATTCGTGAAGAGTCGCGAGATCGAACCAACCACGATGAAGACGGCAATGAAGCCCGACGATGTCGCAAGGCCGACCCGCAATGCACGGGACAGGGATGTTCGTTGCGTGTCGTTGGGGCGTGAACCTTCGAGGCCGAGAAAGAACATGAGGTACGTCGGCAGCAGAACGAAGCCGCAGGGGTTCACCGCAGCCAAGACCCCGAGTACGAAGCTGTAGGCGAAGTTCCCTTCGAGTGTGATCATGATCCGGTCCCGACGGGCGCAAGGATGCGGTCAAGCTCGGCGGCGGTGATTTCGCCGGCGTGCTGTTCGAGGATCGTTCCGTTCGACCCGACCAAGTAGGTCATGGGAAACGTTCCGACTCCGAGGGCGGCGAGCGATGCACCGTTCGGATCGCGCAGGAGCGGGTAGGTGATGCCGTACTCTTCCGCGAATTCGCGAGCCGCCTCAGCGGAATCACGCGGGTTCACACCGACGATGTTGATGTCGTACTTTGCTTGCGCGGCGACGAGCGCAGGCATCTCGCGTTTGCAGGGTTCGCACGTCGAGTACCAAAAGTTGACGAGGAAGGGTCGGCCGTCTGCTTCGCCGAGCGTCACAGGCTCGCCGTCGAGGGTTTCCACTTCGACGAGGGGAAAGGACTTTCCCGTGTTGAGGGCATTGGTGCCGATGGTGGGGTCTTGGTCCGTCGAGCCGGGTGAGAGGACGACCACCCCTTCGTTCGAAGAGGGGTCTTCGCCCACCCGGCTCAACAGCCATCCGCCCGCGACGCTGACGACCAGGATGACCGCCGCCGAGAGGAGGAAACGGCGGCGTCCGGTCACGCGCGTCAGGCTACCGACGCTGCCAAGTGGCGCGGAATCGGTACTTCGTCCACGACCGCCGGGCGGCGGGCATGTACGGCTGGCCGTCCGCGTGGTCGCTTGTTGGCGACCACGCGGCCGTTCTCGAGGAGCTCACCGCCCCAGACACCCCATGGCTCTTCGCGTTGGAGTGCGTCGTTCAAACAGGCTTCGCGCGACGTGCACTTTGCACAAATGGCCTTGGCCCGACAGACATCGACGTACTCCTCCGAGAAGAAGAGGTACGTGAGGGTTCCGTTGCCATCGGCACAGCGCTTGGCCGTGAGGAGAATCGGTTGCTCGAAGGGAATGAGTGTGTTGGGTGCAAGCATGGTGATGTCCTTCTCGTGAGGTGAGGCACGCCGGAAAACAAAAAAGGCCGCCGGGTTTTTCACCCAGCGGCCTCGACTTCCGACGTTTTTTCTCTTACGTCGGGCTCCTGTCGGGGCGCTGGCTGGGTCGCTTATTCGTGAACGAGGCTGCAAACACCGGCTTGGTGGCATGCCAATAAGCAGCCATGGCGGCTGCGTGGCGGGCCGAGGCCTGGGTGCGGTCTACGAACAACATGCGGCATGTAGGAAACCACGTCCGAATGCAAACGTCAACCGATTTAACGCGAACCCCCTGAACCCCTTGTGAATTAGGGTTCTGCCGTGACCGCCGGAGCCCCGATCGAGCTGGAATTTCCCGCAGTCCCGGGGGTGGGGCGGGTGTTCCGGGCTGCGCGGCGGGTGCGCCTCGGCGACGTCACGCCCCGGGGGAGGCTGCGCCTCGACGCCTGTGTCAGGTACCTCCAGGACATCGCCCACGACGATGCCCGAGAGGCGGCCTACGCCGACCGCGACGGCTGGGTGGTGCGCCGCACCGCCGTTCGGGTCCACAAGTTCCCCGTCTTCCAAGAGTCACTCAGCCTGCAGACGTGGTGCGGAGGTCTCGGATCACATTGGGCCGAGCGCTGCACCCTGATCGAGGGTGAACGTGGCGGGCGCATCGAAGCGGCGGCCGTGTGGGTGCATGTGAACCTCGCGACGATGGCTCCGGCAAAACTCGCAGCCGACTTTCTCGCGGTCGCCGCAGAATCGGCGGGCGCCCGGAAGGTCGGCGCGCGCGTTCTGCTGCGCGATCGACCCTCGCCCGACGAGCCACGACACCCGTGGCCGTTGAGATTCTCCGACATGGACGCGCTCGGTCACATGAACAACGCGGCTTACTGGGAAGCAGTCGAGGAATGGCTGGGTGCACATCGCGATATGCGCGCGCCCCTCGACGTCGTGCTCGAACATCTTGCTCCGGTGCATCCCGAACACGAGGTGGCGACCGTCGTCCGCGAAACAGCCGATCACACGATGATCTGGCACGAATCGGCGGGTGACGTGGTTGCCGCGACGCAGGTGCGTCGGTCGCCGCTCAGCTGACGCGGACGTATTCGAGAAACCCGTCGCGTTCACGACGGTCGAACTCGCCGGCGAGTCGCAGATGTTCGAGGTGCGCGAAGGTTTCGCTGTCGGCCATCGGACCTTGCGCACGGGCCGAGAAGAGATGTTTGGCGATGTCCATCACCGTGGCGGGACGATCGAAGTCGGCACCGATCTGGCGAAGCTTGTCGAGGCGTTCGATGTGGTGTTCCTTGATGTGCTCGACGCGCTCGACCACGTTGGTGAACGGTGATCCGTGGGCAGGAAGCGCGAGTTTCAACTGCGCCCCGAGATTGGCGACCTTGTCGAGTGATGCGAAGAATCCACTCAACGGGTCTGCCGCATAC
>JAGWWV010000103.1 GCA_018970175.1 Acidobacteriota bacterium | reverse complement strand
CGCGATCCGCAGCCCTGTCACGCCGCCATCTTGGCAGAGGCTTCTAACCACTTCCCGACACCGACCGACGGGTCGTCGTGTCGATCACGCCGTTCGACTGAAATCGCCGGCTCGGCGACGGGCGTCCTCGCGATCGACTTCACCTGCGGTACGTGCCGCGTCCCATCCCAACAGCGGGGCGGCAAAGTGGGCAACGCGTTCGAGCGTCGTGCGGTCGACCCGACCCACGGTCCCGGCAACCAGACGTCGATCAACGATGTCCGACAACGTACGGGCACCTTCGCTCGCGACCGCGAACACCACCTGCGCGGCGACGTCGCCCGACGGAAACGCCTCGGCAAGACGCCGGTCCTCGAACACCAGGTGCAGAATCTCGACGTACTCGGTGCCGTAGAGACGTGCGATCAGTTCTGCTGACTTCGTCGACAGCCCGGCCCCGACCAGTTCCCTACCCGCGTCCGCGAGATACGGCCCAGCATCGCGCGCCCAGGCGAACGCACCGAATGCGGCTCCTCGCCGCGATGTTGTCTTCACCTCGCGGACCCGCTTCAGTTCGTGCTTGAACAACTCGTCGACCATCTCTTCGGCTGTCGCACGTGCAGTGGTCCACTTGCCGCCACCAATCGTCCACACGTTGTCGATGCCGCGGTCCACGTGGTGGTACAGCTCGTGGCGTCGGCTCGCGGTGTAGGTGCCCTCGGCGCCCGGCGCCTTGATCAACGGGCGCACGCCAACCGTGGTCAGTTCGACGTCCGCCTCGTCGAGCGGGCGCTCGGTACGACCCATCGTCGAGTTCACCGTGTCGATGATCGATCGCACGTCGTCGCGATCGGCACGAATCTCTTCGCCGCCCATCGGCGTATCGGTGGGGCCGATGAACGACTTTCCCATCCACGGCGAAACGATGACGTGCCGCCCCGACTTCGCTCGGGCGAACACCGCATCGCGCACCACGCCCCCGCCCAACGGACGGGTGAGGATGTGCACCCCCTTCGAACGGTCGACACCCACGCCCGCATCACGACCCAAGGTCCCAAGAACCGCATCGATCCATGGCCCGGCCGCATTGACCACGACCTTCGAACGCACCGCGAACGATTCCCCCGTCAGCAGGTCGGTCGCGCGAACCCCTTCGACGACCAAACGGTCACTCTGCTGGTCGACGACGAAGCCGTCGGCACTGCAGTGATTGATGAGAACCGCCCCGGCCGCCTCCGCGGACTTCACGTAGGCCAGCAACAGCCGCTCGGGATGCACGTTCAGGGTGTCGTGATAGGCGAACGCCCCGAGGAGACCCGCAGGTTCAAGCCACGGCACCGACTGAAGCAACTTCTTCTTCGACATCCAACGCGGGTGCGGAATACGCAACGACGCGGGAGCTTCGCGATTGCGGTCGAACGACAACAAGTCGTACAGCGCCATGCCGGCACCGAGAAGAGGCGCGCCGGGCTTGCTCCACCGCCACGCGGGCATGATGAACTTCGTCTGCTCGACGAGGTGCGGTGCACCGAGCGCGAGAATGCGCCTCTCGCGCAGACTCTCGCGCACGACCGCGAAGTCGTATTGCTCGAGGTAACGGATACCCCCGTGGATGTACTTGGTCGTGGCGGCGCTGGTTTCGGCCCCGAAGTCGCCCCGGTCGACCAAGGCCACCTTCAGGCCACGAGCGGCCGCCTCGCGAGCCACCCACACGCCGGTGATTCCCCCTCCGACGACGACAACGTCGAAGCCTTCACGTAGTCGCTCGACGGGACGAGAGAGCATTTCAGGCCCCCATCCGACCCGGAAATTGCAACATGGGTCGAGTTTACGACCCGACCCCCACCCGAACGGCGGTCAGCCACCGAAGCGGTGCCCGCGCCTAGCATCGACGCAATGATCAATTGGGCCGCTGACGTCATCGACGCAATCGGGTTCGCAGGTGTCGCCGTGCTCGTCGCCCTCGAAAACGTTTTTCCACCGATTCCGTCCGAGCTCATTCTTCTCTTGACCGGCTTCAACGTGAGCGAAGGCCGGTTCGACTTCGTCAGCGGTGTTCTCGCCGCAACGATTGGCTCGGTCGTCGGCGCGTACTTTCTCTATGCGATCGGCAGGCTCGTCCACGAAGACCGCCTGGAAAAGTTGCTCGCCGGTGTCGGCAAGTACCTCGGTCTGAAGAAGTCCGACGTCCACAAGGGCTTCCAGTGGTTCGAACGACACGGAACGTTCGTCGTACTCTTCGGCCGCCTCATTCCCGTCGTTCGTTCGGTTGTCTCGATTCCCGCTGGGGCGGAAAAGATGCCCGTGCTGCGCTTCACGCTCCTCACCGCCGCAGGCTCACTCGTCTGGAACATCATCTGGGTCGCCATCGGATGGGGCCTCGGCGACCAGTGGGAGAAAGCCGGAAAGTGGGGCGACTACCTGCAGTACGGCGTCATCGCGGCGATTCTGCTCGGCCTCGCTCTGATCGTGATCCGCGCCCGTCGACGCAACGCCGGCAAGAGCGAGCCCCTCGCTCGGAAGTGACCCGCGACCCCGCCATGGCCGACAACGTCTGGATCTCCCGCGAGGCCTCCGGCGCCGTCGGGATTGGCACCGCCATTGCGAAGTTCGAGACGGAAACCGGAGCGACTCTTCATTGGATCGCCCGCCACCACCTCGTCGAGGGCTCGGGGATCGCCGAGGATCCATTTCCCCGCATCGAGGAACACGACGGTTATTTGTTCGGAATCCTCTACGTGCCGTCGAACCCGGGGGACATTTTCGCTGAATTCGATGAGGTGGCCTTCGTCGCCACGCATGATGCGGTACTCGGCACGTACTCCAGACAGGAACGAAGCGTGCTCGACTGGCCCGAACTGTTCGAGCGCAACTCGACGCGCGCGATATTCGGCCCGGATGACGACGGGGGTGGCGTTGCTCTCGTTCGCATGCTGAAGACAATCGTCAAACAGTTGAAAATCGATGCGGAAAACTTCGACGAAACAACGTCAACGGTGGCGCAGAATCTCGGCATCGACCTCGAGCACGGGAGTCCCGAAATAGCCGCGGAGCGTATTCG
>JAGWWV010000035.1 GCA_018970175.1 Acidobacteriota bacterium | reverse complement strand
AAGTTCGACCGACTTGCCGTTCTGATCGAGGAGGGCGATGGCCGGGGCCTTGTCTCCAACTTTCAACATGACTTTCTCGCTTTCGACATTCCGAGAAATTACTTCTCGGAAGTTACTTCTCGTCGATCGCCGCACGCACCTCGGCGATGTAATCACCCACCGCGTCGGGACCCGACTCCATCAGACGTCGCACGACCGAGGCCCCTTGGATGACACCATCGGCGACACGACACGCCTCGCGGGCCTGCGCCGCATTCGACACTCCGACACCCACGAGCACGGGCTTGTCGGTCACCGCCTTCACCCGACCGGCAATCGCCGTTGCAGTGTTCGCAAGAGCGTCGCGTTCGCCGGTGATGCCGAGAAGACCGACCGCGTAGACGAAGCCCCGCGCGCGCGCTGCGATTCGCGGAAGACGCTCGTCGGGGGCCGTGGGCGCCGCAAGCATGACCGTCTCGATGCCCGCAGCGTCGGCAACCTCGCACCAGTGGCCCGACTCTTCGAGCGGGAGGTCGGGCACGATGGCGCCCGACACGCCGTTGTTGCTGCACAGCGACGCGAATCGTTCGTGACCCGTGCGAAACACGGTGTTGTAATAGAGCATGACGACGATCGGCACCTGCACGTCGATCGTTGGAATCTCGGCGAGGATCCCCGGCGGCGTCGCGCCGGCCTCGAGCGCCCGCTGCGATGCGTCCTGGATCACCGGGCCGTCCATGACGGGATCGGAAAACGGAATACCCACCTCGACCGCATCGGCGCCGGCGGCAACCGCCGCACGAATTCCCTCCTTCCAGTTGGTCAACCCGCCCGTGACGTACGGAACGAGGAGCTTTCTGCCCTCGTCGCGTCGCGCCCGAAGGTGTGCTTCGAGACCCGTCACTTCAAGATGTCCATCATCTGGGCAACGTCCTTGTCGCCCCGCCCGGAGAGGTTCATGAGAACGGTTTGTCCCGCCATGTTCGGAGCCTCGCGCGCAATCCATGCGAGCGCGTGGGCGCACTCGAGGGCCGGAATGATTCCTTCGGTTTTGGCGAGCAGGCTGAAACCGGCGATCACCTCGTCGTCGGTCACTGCCGGGTACTCGGCGCGACCTAGTTCGGCAAGGTACGAGTGCTCGGGTCCCACACCGGGGTAGTCGAGACCCGCGCTGATGGAGTGAGCCTCTTGTACCTGGCCGTGTTCGTCTTGCATCAGGTAACTCTTCATTCCGTGCACGACACCGGGCACTCCCCGCCCGACGGCTGCTCCGCCCGCGGGCTCGACACCCACCAGTCGGGCCTTCGTATCGATGAAGCCGGAGAAGATACCGATCGCGTTCGAACCGCCACCGACGCACGCCACGACGACATCGGGATCGTCACCGGTGGCCTCGCGGCACTGCTCTCGGGCCTCGTCACCGATCACCCGGTGAAATTGGCGCACCATCCACGGATACGGGTGGGGACCCATCACCGATCCGAGGCAGTAGTGCGTCGACTCGACGGTGGCGACCCAATCGCGCATCGCCTCGTTCACGGCATCTTTGAGCGTGCGACTTCCCGACATGGCCGGCTCGACCTGCGCACCGAGAAGACGCATCCGAAAGACGTTGAGCGCCTGGCGTTCCATGTCGACTGCGCCCATGTAGACCTTGCATTCGAGACCAAGAAGTGCCGCGGCGGTCGCCGAGGCGACGCCATGCTGACCGGCCCCGGTTTCGGCCACGATGCGCTTCTTGCCCATGCGCTTGGCGAGAAGGGCCTGCCCGAGAACGTTGTTGATCTTGTGCGAACCCGTGTGGTTCAGGTCTTCGCGCTTCAACAACAACCTGATTCCCAATTGGCGACCGAGGTTGTTGCACTCGGTGAGAATCGACGGCCGCCCTGCATACGTGCGCAGCAGGTGGTCGAGTTCGGCACGAAACGCAGGGTCCGCCCACGCCTCTCGGAATCCCGCTTCGAGTTCTTGGCAAGCAGGCACGAGCGTTTCGGGCACGAAACGACCACCGAACTGTCCGAAGCGACCCGATCCGTCGGGCTCGACCATGATGCTCATGTCGGTCAGTCTCGCAGGGGAACCCGAACGCACACGATTCGATTTCGGTGAAATTGGTCCCGTGCGGCCTAGAGGTCGTCCTGCCAGTCGTAGGGCATTTCATCCGGGCCCACGTACTGCGAAGGCGTTGCCGCCCGTGCGGCGGCGATGAAGGCGCGAACGAGACGGGGATCCTTCTTGCCGGGTTCGCTTTCGACTCCGCTCGACACGTCGACACCCCAGGGACGCACCTGCGAAATCGCATCGGACACGTTCGCGGGTGTGAGTCCACCCGCAAGAAGAATCTTCGGTCCGATCGCGACGTCGCCGGCCAGGGACCAGTCGAAGACCTTTCCGGACCCGGGCGCGGGGGCGTCGAGAAGAACGAGACCCGTACCGAATTTGTCGGCGTGACGTGCGTCGGACGAGCCCGCCACCACGGCTTTGATGACGAACCGCACGCTGGCCGCAACCGCCGCAACGTCGGCGGCAGATTCGTGCCCGTGGAGCTGAGCTGCTTTCAGACCCGCCTCGTGAACAAGGTCGATGACTCGCGAGGGATGCTCGTCGCGGAACACCCCCACAGTGAGAATCTCAGATGGCAGTCGGCGGCTGATGTCGTAGGCGCGCTTGACCGCGATCTGACGTGACGACGGTGCGAACACGAACCCCACGGCATCGGCACCCATGGCGACGGCAAGCAGCGCATCGTCCTCGCTTGTGATCCCGCAGATCTTGATGAACACCGCACCCGAAGGTACTACGCCACCAGCAGGGCCTTCAGGGATGCGCAGGTGTCGGTGGAAGTGACGAGGCTTTCGCCGACAAGCACAGCGTGGTAGCCCGCCCGGCGAAGGCTCGCTGCGTCGTCACCGTTGCGCACACCGGACTCCGCCACACGCACCACCCCGCGGGGCATCAACGACGCCATGCGAAGGGCACGTTCGTGATCGACCTGGAAAGTGACCAGATCCCGCTGATTCACACCGACGAGCGATGCGTCGGCAGCCAGCGCGACTTCGAGTTCCTTCTCGTCGTGAATTTCGACCAACACGTCGAGGCCGAGCTGTGTCGCCAGCGCGTGCAGTTCGCATAACTCCGCGGGGCTGAGTGCGGCGGCGATGAGCAGCACACAGTCTGCCCCCATGATGCGCGCGTCGCAGACGTCGCGCGGTCCGACGGTGAAGTCCTTGCGGATGACCGGCAGACGACAGGCATCACGTGCCGACTGCAGGTCGGTGACGGAGCCTCCGAAGTGGGGTTCGTCGGTGAGGACGGACATGCACGTCGCGCCGCACGACTGGTATGTCACGGCGATCTCGGCGGGGTCGAGGTGTGGATAAAGGTCACCTTTCGAGGGCGAACGCCGCTTGATCTCTGCGATCACGGCGAGATGAGCGACACTGTCGCGCTCGAGCGCCGCACGGAACCCACGGGGCGCTGGCTGCGACGAGGCAGCGTCGATCAACGCTTCGAGGTTCCGATCGTCGGCCGCCGCACGACTGCGGTGATGCGCAACGATTCGATCGAGGTATGTCGCGGCCACGAAGTTCGGGCTTCACCCGCGACCGCGGGTCAGCAGCCCTTGCCGCCGAGAGGCTTCACGAAGATGAGCTCGGGCCGACCGCCCATGAATGGCGCGAGCGACGGACCCCAATCCTTGAACCACTGTGCACCCATGTGTGCCGTCAGGGCGTCTTGGTCGGTGTACATCTCCCACATCCACAGCAGGTTTTCGTCAACCGCATCCTCGTTCAGGATGTAGTGGATCGTGCCGGACTCTTTCGCCACGTGGTCCTGTGCGGTCATCAGGGCCGCCGCCAGTTCGGCCCGCTTGCCGGGTGCTGCCGTGATCTTTGCGACGACTCCAACGCGATTCTCGATGCTCATGATCCCCATCCTTCCGGTCGACCAACGACCCGTGTCGTCAGAACCCTAGCCGTCCGCTCAACTCGGTCACGAGGCTCGCGATCGGCACCCGGGACTGTTCCGTCGTGTCTCGTTCCCGGATGGTGACGCAGCCATCTTCGAGCGAGTCGAAGTCGACCGTCACGCAGTACGGCGTCCCGATTTCGTCCTGCCGGCGGTACCGACGCCCGATCGCCTGGGTTTCGTCGTAGTCGACCATGTAGCGCGCTGCCAGCGTCGAGAAGATCTCGCGTGCGAGGGGTGTAAGCGTGTCCTTCTTCGACAGCGGCAGGACCGCCACCTTGTAGGGAGCGAGGCGCGGATGGAGACGCAGCACGGTGCGGGGCTCGTCGTTCACGACGTCTTCGTCGTAGGCAGCCAGCAGGAATGCGGCCATCGTACGGTTGGCCCCTGCCGCGGGCTCGACAACGTGCGGCACGTAGCGCTCGTTCGTCGCCTGGTCGAAGTAGTCGAGCTTCTGGCCCGAGTGCTGGGAATGTTGGGTGAGGTCGTAGTTGGTTCGTTGAGCGATTCCTTCGAGCTCTCCCCAACCCCACGGGAACATGAATTCGACGTCGGCGGTTCCGGCCGAATAGTGCGACAGTTCGTCGCTGTCGTGAGGACGGATTCGAAGCAAATCGCGCGGAATGCCGAGCTCGACGTACCAGTTCAAACGCTCGGTGCACCAGTAGTCGTACCACTTGCGGCCCTCTTCGGGTGGCACGAAGAACTCGAGTTCCATTTGTTCGAATTCGCGCGTGCGGAAAATGAAGTTGCCCGGCGTGATCTCGTTGCGGAAGCTCTTTCCGATCTGGGCGATTCCGAAAGGAGGCTTCTTGCGACTGGTCTGGAGAACGTTGCTGAAATTGACGAACATTCCCTGCGCGGTTTCGGGCCGCATGTAGACCTCGGCCCCCGAGCCCTCGATCGGTCCGGCGTAGGTCTTGAACATCAGGTTGAAGGCCCGCGCCGCGGTGAAGTCGCAACCCTTCTTGCCCTGCGGACAATCGCGTTCCTCGATGTGGTCTTCGCGGAACCTGCGCTTGCAGACGGTGCAGTCGACAAGAGGGTCGCTGAAGTTCGCAAGATGGCCGCTTGCCTCGTACATCTGGGGCGGCCCGAGGATGGCAGCGTCGATGAGCACGACGTCGTCGCGCATCTGGACCATCGTGCGCAGCCACGCGTCTTTCACGTTGCGGAGCATCAACGACCCCAGCGGGCCGTAATCGTAGGAGGACCGGAATCCGCCGTAGATCTCAGCGCTGGGGTACACGAAACCCCTGCGCTTGGCGAGGTTGACGATTTGGTCGAGATCCTTGGCTGGCATAAGAGAGGCAAAGGCTAGTCGTCGCGCTCGAACATCCCCACGGATTTCAGTCGTCGCTCACACTGCCGTTCCAACGCGGCAGTCGCCAAATGAGTCACTTCGTGGGTGGCGGGACTCTCTGGTTCGGCCAGAGCGGCGTTCAGTTGCCCACCGAGAATTCGCCGCATCAAGTCGACGGCGGCCGGAGTGATCAATGGACCGGTGCGACACGCGCGGCACTGCACACCTCCGCCGATGATGTCGAACGCCACCAATTCTTGGTCTCCACCACACGACACGCACTGGCCCAACTCGGGAGCAAAACCCTCGGCGGCGAGCATCTTGAGATAGAAAGCCGCGACCACGAGGGCCGAACCGTCGCGCGACAACGCGCCGAGGGCGCCAACCAACATTCGATGGATGTGGGGAACCGGCTCGCGGTCGATCGTCATCTGGTCGACGGCTTCGAGCATCGCCAGACCCTGGGTCATCTTGTCGAGATTCGCGCGCAGTCCCGATGCGGTGTCGATTGCCTCGACCTGGGACACGATGTCGAGTTCGCGTCCCCGGTGCAGAAGAACCGAAACCACGCTGAGCGGCTCGAGCCGCGAACCCAACCTCGACCTCGTTTTGCGCACCCCTTTTGCGACGGCGCGCACCTTGCCGTTCGCCTCGGTGAGCAACACCACGATCCGGTCGGATTCACCGAGGCGATAGGTACGCAGTACGACTGCGTCGTCGCGGTAGTTCGTCATGCGTCGATGCCACCGAAGCGTCGGTTGCGGCGCCTGAAATCATCGACCGCCATTTGCACGTGTTCGGAACTGATGTCGCGCCAGGAGATGTCGAGAAAGACGATCTCGCTGTAGGCGAGTTCCCAGACGAGCGAAGTGGGCAAGGTGTCGGGGGGACCGAGAACCACGACGAGGTCTGGTTCGACATCGGCAGGTGCCAGCAAGGCGCGCGCGATCGCCTGTTCCGATGTCGTTGCGTGCACCCCGCGGGCCAGATCATCGGTGCGCAGACGGTCGACCACCCGGGCGAAACGTTCCCGGCCGTTCGGCTCGGGGCGAACGACCACCTGGACCCGGCTGCGCTGATGGCGCAAGGCCTTGTCGATGTGCGATTCGAGTTCGGTCAATCGATCGGTCGGACCGCCAGCTGTATCCATCCCTGCGGACACCGGCACCAACGTGAGCCATCTGACGCCTTCGGGCTCGAGCGCGTCGACCAGATCGGACACACGACGGTTCCACTCACCCTGGTCGAACTCGAGCCAATCGCTCAAGGTGCCGCCGGCGATCACGACGTGGGCAAGTGGATCATCAGCGCTGACCGGCGACCCGAGTGCGCGGCGAAGGCGGGTCTTGATGCGCTCTTTGACGCGCGACTTCAGACGACCGATCACCCCTCCATTGTGCCACTTTGGTGTTTCCCGAAGTCGTCGAAATGTCGCTCATCGCTAGTGTGAGTCCATGGCCGACCGCAAACTCCATGTCGCATGCATCATGGACGGCAACGGTCGTTGGGCCCGCCGCCGCGGTCTCCCACGAACCGCCGGACACACGGCGGGCGAAGAAGCTCTCGCGGTCATCACACGCGCCGCAGGCGACCGCAACATCGGATGGCTGACGGTCTTCGGATTCAGTACCGAGAATTGGATTCGTCCCCGCGCCGAAGTTCGACACATCCTCGCCATGCACAAGAAGTTGTTCGGTCGACTCGACGAACTCAACGAGAACGACGTCCGCGTGAACTGGATCGGCCGTCGCTTCGACGAACCGGGCAGCCGAACCCCCGGATACGTTCAGCGCGCAATCAAACGCGCCATCGACGACACTGCGGGAAACACCCGCATGGTGTTCACCGTCGCCTTCGACTACGGGGGACGCGCCGAACTCACTCGTGCCGCGCAACTCGCCTCGTCGGGCCGTGGCGCAGCCCACGTCGATCCAAAACAGATTTCCGACGCTCTCTACGACCCGAGCCTGCCCGACGTCGATTTGCTCATTAGAACATCGGGTGAGACCCGCATCTCAAATTTTCTTCTCTGGCAGATCAACGGCGCCAAGGTCTACTTCACCGAAAAGACATGGCCCGATATGACCGCCGAGGAATTTGACCGCGCTCTCGCCGTCCTCAATTGATTACCGCTGACGCACACACTCGGCCATGAACCCGAATGACGACTCCCCCGACCACGCCCCAAGGGGTCGGCATCTCCTCCGCGACGAAGTTCTGCAGGCTCTCCACCACGTGACCGCCGGCCTCGCCGAACCCGAGGACCGCCCCGGACAGGTCGACATGGCACTCGCCGTCACTAATGCCTTGAACGACGAGGGTCGTCTGATCGTTCAGGCCGGCACGGGGACGGGCAAGACGATCGCGTATCTCGTGCCGGCAATCCTTTCGGGGAAACGCACCATCGTGTCAACCGCCACGAAGACATTGCAGGACCAGCTCGCCCAAAGCGACCTTCCCCTCCTCGAGGCAACACTTCCCCAACCATTCACGTGGGCGATCCTGAAGGGACGCAGCAACTACGTATGCATGCAGCGCGTCTCGGAGGTCACCAACAACGCCCGCCTCGAGCTCGACGACCTCGGTGCCACGCACCAGCGCGAGGTCGAAAAACTCGCGCGGTGGGCCCTCGAGACGCGTACCGGTGACATTGCCGAACTCGACTGGCAGCCATCCGCACGTGCCTGGCAGTCGGTCAGCGTCGGAAGTGACGAGTGTCCCGGCGCGATGCGCTGCGAATCGGGCAGCCAGTGTTTCGCCGAGCGTGCCCGGGCGACCGCATCGTGTGCCGATGTCGTGGTTGTCAACACCCACCTATACGGAATGCACGTCGCGGCAGGTGGCGCGATTCTTCCCGAACACGACGTCGTGATTTTCGACGAAGCACATCAGCTTGAGGACACCCTGACGTCGACCGTCGGCGTCTCACTTTCGGGCGGTCGCGCGACCACCCTCGCCGTCGCCTTGCGCCGCATCATTGACGACGAACGCCTGCAGTCCGGATTGCACGACGCCGCCAAGGCCCTGAACGACGTGCTTTCCCCCTCGGTCGAGCAACGCCTCGCACTTCCCTTGCCTGCCGGAATCGTCGACGTTCTTTCGAATCTTCGACTCATCATCAACCAGTGTCTCGATGCCCTGCGCGGCGTTGACTCGACGGTGGAGTCAGTGAAACAGAAGATGTTGCGGGCGCAGTCCCTGGCCACTCGCCTGGCCGAGAACATCGACGCAGCGCTGCGTGCCGACTCTTCGTTCGTTCCCTACGTGACGGGAACCACCGATCGTGCAGAACTGGTGCTCGCACCCCTCGACATCGGTCCGGCACTGGCCGAGCACGCGTGGCCCGAACACGCGGTCATTCTCACCAGCGCCACGATCCCCCTTTCGATGCCACAGCGTGTCGGGCTGTCCGAATCGGTCGAGATGCTCGACGTCGGGAGCCCGTTCGAATACCAAGAGCAAGCGATGCTCTACTGCGCCACGCACCTCCCCGACCCGAACGCCCAGCGCGACGACGCCGTGCACTCGGAGATGGCCGACCTCATCGCCGCCGCCGGAGGGAGAACCCTTGCCCTCTTCACCAGCCGTCGCGCAATGCAGGCTGCGGTCGACGAACTCCGTTCGCGACTTCCGTACCGAATCCTCGCGCAGGATGAAAACCAGCGAGCCACACTCCTGAGAGAGTTCACACTCGACGAAACCTCGTGTCTGTTTGCCACCGCGGGATTCTTCGAGGGTGTCGATATCCCCGGGCGGTCGCTCTCGCTCGTCATCATCGATCGCATTCCGTTTCCGCACCGCAACAACCCGTTGCTCGCGGCCCGAAGGGAACTCCACGGTTCGCGTGGCTTCACGGAGATCGATCTACCGCGGGCCATTACGGCGCTCGCGCAGGCATCCGGTCGGCTCGTACGGTCACGCAACGACCGCGGCGTCGTGGCCGTCCTCGACCCACGCCTCGCGACGAAGGGCTACAGGTGGACGATCATCAACGCGTTGCCCCCGATGTCGCGCACGCGCGACAAGGCCGAGGCGATCCAGTTTCTCCGCGCGGCGATCAACCGGCAATGAGTCGGTAACCGAGACCACGGGCCGTCACGATGATTCGTGGATCGTCGGGTTGGTCTTCGATCTTCACCCGTAGACGACGCACGTGTGCATCGACCAGACGGCTGTCCCCGAGGTATTCGTAGCCCCACACACGCTCGAGGAGCTGATCACGTGACAACACCTGTCCGGCGTGGTCGGCGAACTCGCACAACAGGCGGTATTCGGTTCGGGTGAGGGGCAACTCACGGTCGGCCTTCAACACGATTCCGAGATCGCGCCGGATCTCGAGGTCGGCCACCTTGTCGAGCCGCACCGACGTTGCCGACGGCGCCCCGGCACCCTCGAGCAACTGAGCGCGCCGCAGGGCGGCACGAATACGCGCGGCAAGCTCCTTCGTCACGACGGGCTTGGTGACGTAGTCGTCGGCTCCCGCCTCAAGGCCCGCGACGAGATCGTGCGTGTCGGTTTGTGCAGTGACCATGATGATCGGGGTCAGCGAGTGGGACCTCAACTGCCGACACACGTCGAACCCCGAGATATCGGGGAGTCGGAGATCGAGCAAGACGAGATCGGGGTTCGTTTCTGCGAACAAGCGCAGACCACTCGTCCCGTCGGGTGCTTCGACGACCTCGTAGCCCTCGTCTTCCAGCGCCAGACGGAGAGCGAGGCGAATGTTGTCGTCGTCTTCGACGAAGAGCAGCCGATGCACGCGGAACATTCTGCCGATGTCCGACCGAAGGTGCCCAAATCGTTACACAAAACGCACAGAAATCGGGGCCGATCGTCACAATCGATCGGGATACTGGCGTCTGGGTGGTTTCCTCCCGGTGGATCACTTTCCTCCCCCTTTTGTGATCCACCGGGCGGGAAGGTCCTTCCCCATCGGCCACACTTGAAGCGTGGGTCCCACGAGCCGCCGAGAGCGTCGCCCTGCCCGACTCGGGCTTCGCGCAAGAACTTTGGTGTCCTTTGGTCTCATCGCGCTGCTCACATCGATGTTCGCAGGCGTCGCCACGTATTCGTTCAGTCGTACGAACCTCGTCGACCAACGCTTCGAAGCAACGAAATCGCAGGCACTGTCGAACGCTCAGCTCATGAAGACTCTCCTGCAGACGCGTCGAAACCTGGCGGGAAGCCTCATCACGACGATCCGCACGGATTCGCGTGGCTATGCGATCGTCCGCATCGATCCGCAGAACTTCTTCTACGCCACCGACCCGCTCAGCTTCACCCAAGCCGACCTGCCCGACTCGCTTGTTGCGTCGGTTCAGGCGGGACGCGCCGCCACGCAGCGCTTCGAACACGACGGTGAGTTGTACCAGGGCTTCGGCATCCCCATGACCGCGGTCGGAGCCGATTACTACGAGGTCTTTCCCCTGCGGGAGACACAGCGAACGCTCGGATTCATCCTGAGCGCCCTTCTCGCGGGCCTCATCGTGGCGACCGCCACGGCAATCGCTCTGGGATGGTTCACCTCGAGACGCCTGCTCTTGCCGGTGCGCCGCGTCGTCGACGCCGCAGCCGACATCGGAGGGGGACGTCTCGACGCGCGTCTCGAACCCGAAGATGATCCCGACCTCAATCGACTCGCCGTCACTTTCAACGAAATGGCCGATGCCGTGCAAGAGCGCATCGAGCGCGAGGTGCGCTTCGCCAGCGACGTGAGCCACGAGCTTCGCTCGCCCATCACGGCACTCAGCGCAGCGGTCGACGTCCTTGCGGCCCGTCGCTCCGAGCTGTCGGACCGCAACCAACAGGCGCTCGACGTTCTCACAACACAGGTGCGCAGGTTTGATCGAATGGTCATCGATCTCCTCGAGTTGTCCCGCCTTGATTCCGGTACGAGTTCACTGCGCTACGAAGATGTCGACCTGACCGACTTCGTCCGACGCGTCGCGCAACGGTCGGGTTTCGGTGCCGTGCCCATCGTCGTCTCCGGCATCGTGCACGACCACGTCTCCACCGATCGTCTGCGACTCGAACGCATCATCGTGAATCTGCTCGTGAACGCCCGCGAGCACGCCGGGGGTCCGGTCGCAATACTCATCGATGGACGTGTCGACACGGTCGCGCTCACGGTGGTCGATGAGGGCCCGGGAATACCCGAGGCCGATCGTCAGCGTATTTTCAACCGGTTCGCTCGCGGATCATCGGCAGCTCGCGGCAGCGGTACGGGCCTTGGTCTGTCGATCGCCCTCGAGCACGCGGTGGCACTCGGTGGCCAGATTCGCATCGAGAACAACCTGCCGCGTGGGCTGCGCTTCGTTCTCGAGATTCCAACCGAACCCGACACCGCGACGAGGGGTCTCGAATGAGACCGACCAACACTCGCCGCGGACGAACGATGACGGTCGTCCTTCTCGTTCTGTTCGCCGCCGCGTGCGGTCCGCGCGCGCAGGATTCGGCGTCCCCGTTGCGGGGAGTACCCGGCGACCTCACCGCGCCAACGTCCACAACGACAACCACGTCGACATCGATCGCTCCGACACCCACGTCCACCGTTGCCTCGGAAGCGGTTCTTCTCCACTTCATTCTCGGCGATTCGATCACGACGGTCCTGCGGACTCTTCCCCTTGGTCCCGACCCCCAAGACGTTCTCGATTCGCTCCTCGATGGATTCCCAACGAGTTCCTTCGGCAGCGACATCCGCAGCGCGATTCCGCGCGACCTCGAAGCCTCCGTATCCGTCGAGCGCGGGCTCGCAACGGTTGACACCGACGGTTCCCTTCTCACCGAGATCTCGCCGATTGACCAACGTCTGGCCATCGCCCAGATCGTGCTGACCCTCACGTCGCGTCCCGGCATCGGACAGGTGACGTTTCTCGTGAACGGTGAGCCCCAGGCCGTGCCACGCGGCGGCGGTGAACTCGCACCCGCGGATCAACCCGTCGCCTACGACGACTACGCGATGCTTCTCACGCCCGGAGGGGTTGCACCGCCGAGCGGCCAGTAAACGGTTGCTCAGTAGCCGAGTCGCTCGATACGACCGGGACGGCGCTGCCAGTCCTTGTCGACGACGACGCGCAGTTCAAGAAACGCCCCGGGCGACATCTGTTTGCGGACGGCTTCGCCCACTTCCCGCAAGACCTGACCACCGCGGCCGATGACCATCCCCTTCTGGCTCTCGCGTTCGACGATGATCTCGCATTTCACGCGCGGCCACTCCCATTCGGTCACGCGCGTGGCGATGGAATACGGAATCTCTTCGCGGGTCAGCCTCAACAACTCTTCACGAACCAGCTCGGCAACCCACTCCTCTTCGGTGAGGTCGTGGGTTTCACCGTCGGGGTAGTACCACGGTCCTTCGGGCATGACGGCAAAAAGGGCACGCCGGAATTCCTCGACACCCTTTCCCGAGCGCGCGGAGAGCGGGAAGTATTCGTCGGCTCCGAGAACGTCTGACTGCGAGAGCTCCTTCAGCACTTTTGGGCCGGCGAGACCGTCACACTTGTTCGCAACGACGAACAACTTCGTCGACGACCTGTCGATCGCCACGTTGGCGGCGACCCACTCGTCGCCCTTGCCGAAACCTTTTGCCGCATCGAACACCAGAACAACGACGTCGACGTCGGACGTACTGGCGAGGGCGGTTGCGTTCACTCGTTCGCCGAGCGCGGTGACGGCCTTGTGCAGTCCGGGGGTGTCGACAAACACGATCTGTGCATCGTCGGACGTCGCCACTCCATGAATCCGCCGTCGCGTGGTCTGCGGTTTGTCCGAGACGATCGACACCTTTGACCCGACGATGGCGTTGACCAGCGAGGACTTGCCCACGTTCGGCCGCCCAACGACGGCAACCAGACCCGACCTCATCGGCCGCGCAGTTCGGCGATGATCGGAGAAAACGCGTCAAGGTTCGCCTCGAACACCGTGTAGTGGCTGATACCGGTGGCATCACGACGTTCGAGGAGTTGGTCGACGCACTGCGCCACGGTTCCGATGACGACGTGGGGAATGGCGAGAGACGCCTCGGAATCCTCCAAGCCGTAACCGCGTGCCACTTTTTCCATCATGGTTCGCCGGTCGTCGGTGACGAAGACGTTCGTCAGATTGGTGTGAAGTTCGATCTTCGGGAAACGCGCACCCGCGGCTTCGCGCACCCAGGTCAACTTCTCCGCCGTGGCTGCGCCGGTTGCATTCGCAGCCGACTCGCGACCCACTCTGCCCGCCGACATGTTCGGCACGAACGACACAATGTCGGCCTTGCGTGCGGCGAGCGACAGCACCCGCTTGCCACCGCCGCCGACCAGAATCGGCGGCCCGCCCGCGCTCGCCGGCTTCGGGTCGTTCGGCGCATCACGTAGCACGAAGTGCTTGCCCTCGTAACTGGCCGTGTCGCCCGACCAACATGCGCGTAAGACGTCGATCGCTTCATCGAGACGCTCTATGCGTGTTCCCACCGTTGCGAAGTCCTGGCCGATCGAGACATGGTCGGCCTCGAGCCAGCCCGCTCCGATGCCAAGCTCGAGACGTCCATCGCTCAACAGGTCGAGCGTTGCCGCATCGCGGGCGACGATCGCTGGATGAACAGATTCGTTGTCGAGTACCAACGTGCCGACCCGGAGACGCTGCGACAGGGAGGCCACGACCGCAAGCGCGATCAACGGCGAGAAACCTTTCGTGCCGCGGTGTTGCGGCATGTGGAGCACGTCGTACCCCTCGTCGTCGAGACGGGTCACGAGCCGACGCCACGCAGCCGCATCGGGCGCACCCGAGGACATGACGCTGAATCGAAAAGGTCTAGGTTCGCTACCCACGAGTGACAGACTAAGCCCATGACCGGCGGACGCTCTTCCCTCGACCCCAAGCGTTGGTTCGACAGGATGCAACCCCAAACGCTGCAGATCGCCACGTGGCTCCTCTACCTGAACGGTTTCTTTCTGCTCGTCGACGTCATCGACAAGAGCGACTACCTCGGGTACTACCGAATGCAATACGGATGGGGAGTCGTTCTCGGTATCGCCGCGGTTCTACTGCATGCCGGAGGCGGCTGGCTGATGGCGAACGACCGGAAACTCGGCTGGAAATTGGCGGTCGCAGCCTCCTTCTGCCCCTTCGTGCTGCGGTTTGTCGCCTACACCGACATCGAACGCCTCACCTCGTCATCCTTCGGGTTGTACCGCAAACTGACCGGCGGCAGCACGCTCAACGCGGTGTTCGAGATCGCGCTGTGCGCACTACTCCTTCACCCGCACAGCCGCAACCACCAGAAGATCTGGTACCGGTAGTCGGTTTCCGTGACCCGCGCCCGGCGTGGGAGACTTCCGTCATGGCAACAGTGATCAACGGCATCGACGGATTGAAGGCCGCCGTCGGCAACCACCTCGGTTACAGCAATTACATGACCATTTCGCAAGAGCGCGTCAACCAGTTCGCCGAGGCGACCGGTGACCATCAGTGGATCCACGTCGACGTGGAGCGCGCAAAGGCGGGCCCCTTCGGCGGCCCCATCGCCCACGGTTACCTCACGCTCTCGCTCGGCCCGGTGCTGCTCCCCGAGATCTTCACCGTCGGGGGAATCTCGATGGGCGTGAATTACGGCGCCAACAAGGTCCGCTTCATGTCGCCGGTACCCGTCGGCGCAAAATTGCGTGCCGGCGCCAAACTTGTGAACGTCGACGACGTCGCCGGCGGAGCCCAAGTGACGATGGAGGTCACCTTCGAAGTCGAAGGTGCCGCCAAGCCGTCGTGTGTCGCGGAAATCATCTTCCGTTACTACGTCTAATAGCCGCCACCTGACCCGCGCGGGGCGAGCGCATCACATCAGACGAAGTTCGGCATCACTTTCGTCGCGAGAAGTTCCATCGTCTCGGTGTCGGGGTAATCGGCGCACCACGGGATGAAGCCCGTGCAACCCAGTTTGACGTAGGTCGCCACGATTTCCGACACCTGTTCGGGCGTGCCGACGAGGTTGTTGTCTCGCCAGTTTTCCACCGAGTCGCCCCACAGGCCACCCTTCGTGCGCTCCGCGAGTTCTTTCTCCGTCGAACGAATGAACACTTCGGGCGACCATGTCTTGCGGATCTCGCTCTCGTCGCGGCCGACCGCGGCGCAGTGACCCTTCAGAATCTCGCGCTTCCGGGCCCACTCTTCGGGCTTGCCGCCGAAGTTCGAGCAGTCGGCGTGTTCGGCCACCACACGCAGGGTCAGTTGCTCGCCGCCGCCGCCGATCCACACAGGCGGCGTCGGCTTCTGCAACGGCTTCGGATCGCAGTTCGCACGCACCGTGCGGTAGTACTTGCCGTCATAGGTCGTTTCGACGTTGGTCCACATCGACTTCACGATCTCGACCGACTCGCGCAACATTCCGATTCTGTCCTTGGGCTTCGGAAACTCGAAGCCGTAGCCGCGGTATTCGTTCTCGTACCAACCGGCCCCGATGCCCCATTCGAGTCGACCCCCTGAGATGACGTCGAGCGTCGAGGTGATCTTCGCGAGCAGTCCCGGGTTGCGGTAGCTGTTGCACCCGACCATTTGGCCCAGCCTGATCGTGCTGGTGCGTTGCGAGATTGCCGCCATGGTTGTCCAACATTCGAAGACCGCCTCGTGGGCAGGACGGGGCACGTTGTGAAAATGGTCGTACACCCAGATCGAATGGAACCCGAGCGCCTCGGCCTTCAGGGCGACGTCGACCGCGACGTTCCACTTCTCCGCATCGTCATCGATGCCGACCAACTCCATTTTCCAACCCTGGGGCATGAACACCCCGAAGATCGGCTTGTCGGACGAGTGGAGCGGATGGGCGGCCATGGGCGTCACCCTAGAGGGGCAGTTCGCCGGTCGCCTTCTTCGTGGAGCCGAAATCCTTGAAGGCCGCGATCGTGCGCTGCGCGATGCGCATTTGATGGATCTCGTCGGCTCCGTCGGCAAATCGACTCCACCTGGCCTGCTGCAACATGCCGGCAAGGGGTGTGTCGGTTGAATAGCCGAGCGCTCCGTGCACCTGGATCGCGCGGTCGATGATGCGCCAGAGGCTGTTGGCAACGAAGTGCTTTGCCATCGACACCTCGGCCACGAAGTCCATCTTGTGTTCGATCTTGTAGGCGGCGTGGAGAACCATCAACTTGCATTGGTAGAGCTCCATCGTCGAGTCGGCGATCATCCACTGGATGCCCTGCTTCTCCGCGAGGTACGACCCGTGGGAGTACCGCTCGAGCGACCGCTTCACCATCAGATCGAGGGCGATCTCGGCCTGGCCGATCCATCGCATGCAGTGGGCCAATCGCGCGGGTCCGAGACGGTACTGACCGAGAAGATGGCCCTGACCGCGCCCACCCAACATGTTCGATGCCGGCACCCGGAGGTCTTCGATGTTGATCTCGCAGTGGTTGTGCCCGCCCGACATGGTGTGGACGTCGCGAACGATGTTCCACCCCTCACTCGGCAGGTCGACGATGAAGCAACTGTTTGCGGCCTGCGGAAGGTCGGGATCCTCTTCGGTGCGCGCAATGAGAAGTGCGAACTTCGCTCCGCGGGCACCGGAGATGAACCACTTGTGTCCGTTGATCACCCACTCGTCGCCGTCTTTGTAGGCGAAGGTCTTGATGAGCGTCGGGTCGCTTCCCGCCACCTCGGGTTCCGTCATGGCGAAACACGAACGTGCGGTTCCTTCGCACAAGGGCCGGAGGTACTTCTCTTTCTGTTCGGGGGTTCCCCAGTGCAGGAGCGTGTGCTGGTTTCCCTCGTCGGGCGCCTGAGCGTTCAACACGAACGGACCGATGCTGACCTTGGCCGCTTCGGCCGACACCGCTGCCATCGCAGTCGGGCCGAGACCCATTCCACCCCACTCCGCGGGCATGTGCGGCAGCCAGAGCCCGCGTTCCTCGCGTGCCTCCTTGCGCAGCTTGACGATGGTTTTCACGACCTGTGACCGATCGCTCTGGTCGATCGACTCCCACGTGGGTCGAACGGATTCATCCATGAACGTCCGCACCTTGAGGCGAATGTCTTCGACATCCTGCGGAAAGCTGAAATCGATCACGGTGTCCCCCATCCTTCGCCGACCGAAGTTCGCCCATTCTTGCCCCCCTCACGAGTGGGCGGCAACCCGATTCACACCTAACCTTCTCTCGTGTCGATGCCCGATGGTCGCCTCCCCGAGGGGGCAGAGAAAGTACGGGCCGTACGCACGATGTTCGACACGATCGCCCCGCGATACGACCTCGTGAACCGGATCATGACGTTCCGTCTCGACACGCGATGGCGCCGACGCGCCATCCGCACGCTCGCATTGCCGGCCGGGTCCACCGTCATCGATCTGGCATCCGGAACAGGAGACCTGTGCGTCGACCTGCGGCGGGTCGGCATCCGACCTATCTCCTTCGATCTCAGCTTCGGCATGTTGAGCGCCGACCGCAGTGGCGAACCACGGGTGCAGTCCGACATTCTCCGACTTCCGCTCCCCGACGCCTCCGTCGACGGGGCCACATGCGGCTTTGCCCTACGTAACTTGGTCGATCTGCGTTCCTTTTTCGACGAGCTCGCACGTGTGGTGAAACCCGGTGGTCGAATCGCCCTCCTCGACGTCGGCATACCCCACAATCCGGTGATTCGCTTCGGCAACAACATCTACTTCGGAAAGGTGGTCCCGAGGATCGGCGCACTTCTCTCCGACGGACCCGCCTATCGCTACCTCCCGAAGAGCGTCGCGTACCTTCCGCCGCGCGATGAACTGCTCGCGTCGCTCCGTGCGGCGGGCTTTGCCGACGCCGTTCACGAACAACTGAGCGGTGGCCTCACGCAACTGCTCACGGGAACCCGCAACAGATGACCCTGCATTCCTGCAGTCAACAGATCGATTTTCGCGTCGACCTCAACGATGTCGCACGCGGAGACGGCTTCTTGTTCGTGCGCGATGGAATCGGCGTCGCGGGCCGGGGTGTCGCTCACCGCGCGACCTCCCTCGACGTTGCCACGGAGCTTCGCTCGATCGCCGTGACCGAGGGTTCATTTTCACCCCGCGCAATCGGAGCCATCCCGTTCGACCCGGGTGGCAGCGGGACGTTCGTCATTCCCGAACTCACCGTCGTGAAGTCGGCCTCCGGCGAAACGAGCGTTGTCGCGGTGTCGAGCGACCCTGCTCGCGCCCGTGAAATTCTTGATTCGGCAATCGTCGATCTGGATGCGGCGACCGCATCCCCTCGACCCCGGGCCGCCACGTTCGACGTGGGTCCCATCACCAACGTCGACGTCTATCTTTCCGCGGTGGCTGCGGCGCGCGACGCCGTCCGGCGTGGAGACATCACCAAGGCAGTCATTGCGCGCGACATCGGCATCTCCTCGGACGCGCCGATCGACGTCCATGCGGTGTTGCTTCGGCTTCGAGCCTCTTTCGGTTCGAGCTATCGATACAGCTTCGAGGGCTTGGTCGGCGCCTCACCCGAGTTGCTCGTCGAAGTCGAGGGCCTCACCGTGCGCAGCAATCCCCTGGCGGGCACCACGGCTCGAACGGGCGACCCGTCGACCGACCACGCGCTCGCCGAGGCGCTT
>JAGWWV010000102.1 GCA_018970175.1 Acidobacteriota bacterium | reverse complement strand
ACACCGAGTTCCTTGACGCGGGCGGAACAGGAGTCCACCACGTCTGCTACTGGTGCAACCTCGATGCGGCGCGCGCGCACTTCGGGGCCGCAGGGTCGGCCGAAGTGCAGGGCGGTGTTGCCCGGGGACTCGAGTTTCTCTACATGGAGGGCTTCGCCGGCTTTCCCTACATCGAATTCATCGACCCGACATCAACGCACCTCGAGCGATACCGCAGAATTGCGGACGCCGCCGCAAACTGGGACGGCCGCGACCCCGTTCGCGGACGCATGGCCTGACAACTACATCGTCGATCGATGCGACCGGTGAGCGATGACTGATTCGAACGACGCGTGGACCGACCTTGCGCGGCGGGCCGCCTTTGCATCACACCAATTGATCGGGTGGATCTACTGGGACCCGCGTGCGGCTGCTCGTCACGCCGAACTCGGCGTGAAGGATGGCCTCGGGCACTACATCGCCAACCGCGCGGCGCCTCTCGCTGCGGCCGGAGTCGACGCCGTGACTGCTGCCTTCGGGTCGATCGACCGTTTCCTCATTCACTTCTCACTCGACATCGCCGCCGGAGCAACGACCTGGGACAAGGTGTACGCGGCGCGCAATGCGACGGTCGGCGAAGGTCTGCGCGATCTTGCTCCGGACATCTGCGACGGTTTGGCCGGTCTGCGCGACGAGTTGTGGCGAACCGTCGACGCGATGCCATCATCTGGTCGCGTTCTCTTTGCCGCGCACCGCGCGTGGCCGCGCGCCGATGACGACCCCGTCGTCTCGGCGTGGCTTGCCGTCAATGCGTTGCGTGAATGGCGCGGCGACACGCACTGGGGCCTCTTGTCGGCACACGCCATCGATGGCGTCGAGGCGGGTCTGCTGCACGACGCGTGGATGGGTTATCCGAAGGAATGGATCCCTCGCAGCCGTGGTGCGAACGACGAACAGATCGCAGCCGCGCTATCGACACTGAGTGAACGGGGCTGGATCACCGACGGCGTGGTGAACGCCGCCGGCATCGAGTTCCGCCAGTGGCTGGAGGAAGAGACGAATCGTCTGTGTGCCCGGTGCTGGCACACCTTCGGACACGACAACACGGTGCGATTCCTTGCCCTGGTCGAACCCGTTGGTCAGCGCTTTGTCGACCACATCGACGCAACGGCGGGGCCGAACTGGATGCCCGCCGCGCGCCCGCGCCGGGTGTGAATCACGGGCAGCCCAAACCGAAAAACTGGGCACAGGTGGGGCACAGGGTGGCCACCCCGTCGGCCGTGTGCCAGTGGCGGCCGTAGGGCGAGCCGCACTCGGTGCAGACGAGCGGCACTTTCCTCGACTCCTGCCCGCGCTTCGAGGCCGGTGTGGGTGTCGCTTCATCGGCCATGCCCGCGACAGTACCGAACCTCCGACAACGAACGCGCGAAAGCAAATCGTTACTTTTGGCTCATGGGAGATCCGTGGGGTTCGGAGTGGGAGGAAGTTGCCGACGTCGTCGTGGTGGGTAGCGGGGCGGCCGGTTTCGGCGCCGCGTTTTCGGCCGCACGAGCGGGAGCATCGGTCATTGTTCTGGAAAAAGCCGGGTTCACGGGCGGAACGACGGGTCGTTCGGGTGGCGTCATGTGGGTCTGCAACAACCCGGTGATGAAAGCACGAGGCCTCGACGACGACCGTGCAGCCGCACTTCGTTACCTCGCCCGCACCGCGTACCCGACGCAGTACAACCCCCGTCACGACACACTCGGTCTGCCCGACAACAGGTACAAGGTGATCGAGGCCTTCTACGACCGTGGCAGTGAAGTACTGGAAGAAGCAGTCGCCGCAGGGATGATGGAGCTCGAAGAAGTTCCCTACCCCGACTACTACGCGCACCTTCCCGAAGACGAAACACCGTTCGGTCGCTGCATCCAGGCCAAGTACCCGCCCGGACACCGCCCGGGACTCGACCCGACGGGTGGACAGTTCCTCGTCGATCGGCTGCAGACGGGTGCAGAGAAACTGGGCGCCAAAACGATTCTCGATGCAGAAGTCGTGCACCTCGTGCGCAATTCGGAGGGTGACGTGATCGGTGTCGAGACACGCATCGGTCGTCGCACCGCACTCATCGGCGCGCGCAAGGGTGTGGTGTTCGCATCGGGCGGTTTTCTCCACAACCCCGACTACACGCGCGAGTTTCTCCGCGGGCCGGTGCTTGGTGGAGCCGCCTCCGAACATGCCACCGGCGACTTCATCCGCATCGGCATCGAAGCGGGTGCGCAGATGGGCAACCTCGCCCATGCATGGTGGGCGCAAGGTGTGCTCGACATGTTGGCCCGCAACCGCGTCACCAGTACCGACGTGTATTCGCCCTACGGCGACTCGATGATTCAGGTCAATCGCTACGGCCGCCGTGCGGTGAACGAGAAGTCGCCCTACAACGAGCGAGGACAGATTCACTCCGTGTGGGATTCGGTTCGTGGCGAATACCCGAATCTCCTCATGTACATGGTCTTCGACGACGGCGTGTTGTTGAACCCGGAAGCCAGCCGCTTCCGTTTCCCGATTCCGCGGCTCGGCGAAACGGCCGACTACATCGTCTCGGCCCCGACGTGGGAGGCGCTCGCCGACAAGCTGAGCGAGAAACTGCGCGGCTTCGAACACGTCACAGGCGGCGCAACACTCGACCACAACTGGGCGTCGAATGTACGGGAGTCGGTTGCGCGCTGGAACGAGATGTCACGCAACGGCGTCGATGTCGACTTCCATCGTGGCGAATCACCGATCGAACAAACGTGGGCAGGGTCGGCGCGTGACGGCATGCGCAACCCGACGATGCACCCGTTCAACGAGAACGGTCCGTATCACTGCGTGATCCTCGCGCCCGTCGGACTCGACACGAAGGGTGGTCCGATCACCGATGAGAGCGCGCGTGTGCTCGACACGATGGGCGAACCAATTCCCGGCTTGTACGGGGCGGGCAACTGCGTCGCCTCGCCCGCCGGACAGGCGTATTGGGGCCCCGGGGGAACGGTTGGTGTTGCGTTCATCTTCGGTTCCATCGCCGGCAAGCACGCGGCAACTCAGCCCGCTCGCCGACCCGACTGATCGGCGCGATTCACGCCAAGATGT
>JAGWWV010000034.1 GCA_018970175.1 Acidobacteriota bacterium | reverse complement strand
GAGGAGATGGCGACGATCTCGTCTTCAATGCCGACCATGAAGGCGGCGGCGACGCGACCTTTCTTGCCGGTGAGCTTGATGCCGATGACACCCTGGCCGCCGCGGCCTTGGCGGTTGAACTTGTCGATCTGCGTGCGCTTTCCGTAGCCGGCCTCGGTGACGATGAGGATTGCCGAGTCGTCCTTGGCGACGTCGCAGGAGACGACTTCGTCGTTCGCCTTCAACTTCATACCGCGCACACCGGCGGCGGCGCGACCCATCGGGCGCACGTCTTCCTCGGTGAAGCGAATGGTTTGACCGCTGCGGGCAACCATGAAGATGTCGTCGGTGCCGTTGGTTTCGATGACGCGCTTGAGTTCGTCGCCCGGTCGCAAGTTGAGAGCGATGATGCCGTCGCGGCGTGACGAGTCGTATTCGTCGAACGCGGTCTTCTTCACCTGACCCTGCTTGGTCGCGAAGAAGAGGTAGCGCTCGCCCGGAAATTCACGCGTGTCGATGATGGCTTGGACGACTTCGCCGGGCTGCAGCGGAAGCAGGTTGACAATGGGGATGCCCTTGGCTGTGCGCTCGCGTTCGGGGATGTCGGCGGCACGCAACTTGTAGACGCGCCCGCGGTTCGAGAAGAACAGCAGATAGGCGTGTGCGGTGGTGAAGATGACGTGTCGGACAATGTCGTCAGCCTTCAGCTTCGCGCCGGCGACGCCACGGCCGCCGCGGCCCTGCGTGCGGAACGAGCTTGCGCTCACCGCTTTCACGTACTGGGCCTGGGTCATCACGATGACGAGCTCTTTGTCGTCGATGAGGTCTTCGATGCTCATTTCGCCCGAGTCGGCGACAATCTTGCAGGCGCGTGGTGTGGCGAACTCTTCTTTCACCTCGAGGAGTTCCTTCGAGATGAGCGCCCGAAGGACCTTGGGGTTGCCGAGAATCTCTTCGAGTTCCTTGATCTTCACGTTGAGTGCTTCAATTTCGGTCTCGATGTCGATGCGCGACAACTTGGTGAGCTGGCGCAACTGCATGTCGAGAATGTCGATGGCCTGGCGCTCGGAGAAGCCGTAGGGCTTCTTCATCAGCTTGTCCTTGGCGGCGGGTGCGTCGTCGCTGGCGCGGATGAGCTTGATGATCGCGTCGATGACGTTGAGCGCCTTGAGCCGGCCCTCGAGGATGTGCTGGCGATCCTTTGCCTTTCCAAGGCGGTACTCGGAGCGGCGCGTGATGACGTCGACCTGGTGGTTGACGTAACCCTCGATGGCCGTCTTCAGGTTCAGCGTGCGCGGCACGCCGTCGACGAGGGCCACCATGTTGATGGGGAACGACGACTGCAACTGCGTCAGTTTGAAGAGGTTGTTGAGAACGACGTTCGCGTTGGCGTCGCGCTTCAGGGTGATGATGAGGTTGGTTTTGCCACCCGACGAGTTGTCGTTGACGTCGGCGATGCCGTCGAGCTCGCCACCATCGACCAATTCCTGAATGCGAGCGGCGATGGCCGAGCAACTGGTTTGGTAGGGCAGCTCGGTGACGATGATCTGCATCTGGCCACGACGGCCCTCGTCGATGCTGGCCTTGGCGCGCACCTTCACCGAACCGCGACCGGTGCGATATGCGTCGTAGATACCGGCGAGGCCGAGAATGGTGCCGCCGGTCGGGAAGTCGGGGCCCTTCACGAACTTCATCAGGTCGTCGGGCGTGGCGTCGGGGTTGTCGATCAGGTGCAGCGTGGCGTCGATGACCTCGCCCATGTTGTGGGGCGGAATGCTGGTGGCCATGCCGACGGCGATGCCCTGGCTGCCGTTGACGAGCAGGTTCGGGAACCGCGCGGGAAGGACCGAGGGTTCTTCGGTCGTGCCGTCGTAGTTGGGGAGCATGTCGACGGTGTTTTCGTCGATGTCCTGCAACAGCAACATGGCCAGCGAATGGAGACGCGCTTCGGTGTAGCGCGAGGCGGCGGGGCCGAAGTCGGGCGAGCCGTAGTTGCCGTGGAAGTCGATGAGTGGGTGACGCAGCGAGAAGGGCTGGGCCATGCGCACGAGGGCGTCGTAAATGGCGCCGTCACCATGCGGGTGGTAGCGCGCCATCGTGTCGCCGGTGACACGGGCGCACTTGACGAAGGGGCGGTCGGGCCTGAAGCCCTGTTGCTCCATGTCCCAGATGATGCGGCGGTGCACCGGTTTCAAGCCGTCGCGCACGTCGGGCAGGGCGCGCGACATGATGACCGACATCGCGTAGTCGAGGAACGAGCGCTCCATCTCGTCTTGCAGCGGGACGGGCTGAATCGCGTCGGGTGGTTCCAAAGGCACGTTCGTCATTGTTCGGTTCCTCTGAACTCAACAGTCATGGGTGTAGAAATCTCTTGGGGTTAAAAATCGAGGTTGCGGACGTCGCGGGCATTGGTGGTGATGAAGTTCTTGCGGCTCTCGACGTCGTCGCCCATGAGCACGCTCATCACGTCGTCGGCGAGGGCGGCCTCTTCGACGGTGACCTGCAACAAGGTGCGCGACAGCGGGTCCATCGTGGTGCTGCGCAGTTCCTGCCAGTCCATTTCGCCGAGACCCTTCAGGCGCTGGAACTCTTTTTTGTGGTTCGGCTTGTCGGCAAGGAACGCGGCCTTCGCGGCGTCGTCTTTCAGGTAGATCTTTTCCTTGCCGATTTCGGTGGAGTAGAGCGGCGGCTGGGCGATGTAGACAAAGCCGGCCTCGACCATGGGGCGCATCTGTCGGTAGAAGAACGTGAGAAGCAGCGTGCGGATGTGGCTGCCGTCGACATCGGCGTCGGCCAGGGCGATGACCTTGTGATAGCGGGCCTTGGCGACGTCGAACTCTTCGCCGACTCCCCCGCCGATGGCGGTGATCAGGGCCTGAATCTCGTTGTTCTTGAGCATCTTGTCGAGGCGGGCCCGCTCGACGTTCAGGATCTTGCCGCGGATCGGGAGAATGGCCTGCACACGGGGGTCGCGGGCGTCGACGGCGGTGCCGCCGGCCGAGTCGCCTTCGACGATGAAGAGTTCGCTCTCTTCGGGGTTGCCGCTGCTGCAGTCCTTCAGCTTGTCGGGCATGCCCGCACCCGACAGCGCGGTCTTGCGGCGCACGGCGTTGCGGGCGTTCTTCGCGGCGATGCGGGCCTGGGCCGCGGCGACGGCCTTTTTCACGACCTTGTTCGCCTCGGCCGGGTTTTCGTCCATCCATTCGGCAAGCGACTTGTTGGTGGCCTTCTGGACGAACGAGCGCATGGGGACGTTGCCCAACTTCGCCTTGGTTTGGCCTTCGAACTGGGGTTCGCGCAACTTCACCGAGACGATGGCGGTCATGCCCTCGCGAATGTCTTCGCCGAGGAGGTTTTCGTCTTTTTCTTTCAACAGCCCCTTGTCGCGGGCGTACTTGTTGACCACCGAGGTGAGGGCCGTCTTGAAGCCCTCGACGTGCATGCCGCCCTCGGTGGTGGAAATGCCGTTGGCATAACCGTGAATACCCTCGTAGTAACCGGTGTTCCACTGGACGGCGATGTCGAGCTGCATGCCCTCGGCTTCGTCTTCTTCTTCGTAGTGGGCGACCTTGCTGAAGAGGGCCTCTTTCGAGGCGTTCAGGTGCTTGACGAAGTCGACGATGCCGCCCTTGTACTGGAAGGTCTCTTTCTTTTCCTTGCCGGGGCGCTCGTCGATGAAGTTGATGACGAGGTTCTTGTTGAGAAACGCCATCGTCTGGAGGCGTTCGGTGACCGTGCGCGAGACGAACTCGGTGCCTTCGGCCTGGAAAATGGTGGGGTCGGGGTAAAAAGTGACCGAGGTGCCCGTTGTGCGGCCCTTGGCGGGGGTCGGGCCGACCTTGGCCAACTTGCCCTTCATCTTCCCGCCCTTTTCGAATTCGAGCTTGTAGCGGTCGCCGCCACGGTCGATTTCGACGATCACCTGGGTGGACAGCGCATTGACCACCGAGACGCCCACGCCGTGGAGGCCGCCCGAGACCTTGTAGCCCTCGCCGCCGAACTTGCCGCCGGCGTGGAGGACGGTCAGCACCACTTCCGCGGCGCTTTTCCCTTTGTGTGGGCCCGTTGGATACGGGTCGACGGGGATGCCGCGACCGTTGTCTTCGACCCGGCAACCGCCGTCGTCTTGCAGCACCACGTTGATGGTGTCGCAGTAGCCGGCCATGGCCTCGTCGATGGAGTTGTCGACGACTTCCCAGATGAGGTGGTGCAAACCGGCCAGGCCCGTGGACCCGATGTACATGCCCGGACGCTTGCGAACGGGATCGAGACCCTCGAGGACTTGAATGTCCTTTGCGCCGTAATCAGCGGCGGGTTTCTTCGATCGAGAAGCGGTCGCGGACTCGGTTTTGCTCACTGCGAAATCCTACATTCTGCGCGGTCTGAAAGAGGTGATTTGGCCCGATTTCATCGGCCCTTTTGGCGCACCTGAATGTGTGCGATGGTGGTGCCCGTTTGGTCACTCAATCGACGACGAACGTCACTTTCAAGGAACCTGAATTGTGTCGCCCACGCCGCGTCGGTGGCTTCGACGTAGAGCACTTTTTCGTCGAGCCGCACTGGCTGAATGTGTCGTGCCATGTCGCCACCAACGACGTCGTCCCACGCCGCAAAGACACTGGCGACGTCACGCGGTGAATCCATCTTGAGGCGACGCAGGAGATGCGACATGGTGGTGTCGAGGTCGATCGGATCGTCATTCATTGCTGACCGTTCCATGAGCGATGCGCAGTATGCGGTCGGGGTGTGCGGCCGTCGGAAGGCCCGATGCCGAGGTGATGATCACCTGGCCGGCGGGCATGTGGGCGAGCAGCGCCGTCGCACGGTCGGGGTCGAGCTCCGACAACACGTCGTCGAGTACCAGCACGGGGGGTGAACCCACGCGGTCGGTGATCAGGCGGTGGGTGGCGAGGCGCAGGGCCAGGGCCAAGGTGCGCTGTTCGCCCTGGGAGGCCTGGGTGCGGGCGGGCAGGCCGTTGATTGCAAGGTCGAGGTCGTCGCGGTGGGGCCCGGCCGTGGTCAGGCTGCGGCGCAGGTCCTCGGCCCGGGCGGCGACGAGGGCGTGGGCCAGGCCGATGCGCCGCCACTCGGGTTCGTAGACGAGGTCGATGGGGGTGGCCTTCGTCGCCAGGTCCTCGTAGGCCCGGGTGACCATCGGCTGGAGCTGTGCAACGAGGTGGGCGCGTGCGTCGCCCAACTGACCGCCGGCGTCGGCCAGCTTGTCGTCCCATACGTCGAGGGTCAGTGCTTCGTCGGCCGACAGTGCCGCGGGGTTCGGCTTCCAGCCGATCTGTTTCAGGAACGCGTTGCGCTGGCGCACGATGCGATCGACGTCGCGGCGCAACGCGTCGTTGCGCACCGACACCGCGACGAGCGCGTCGTCGAGAAAGCGGCGGCGTTCGGCGGGGCCGCCCTTCACCAACACCAGGTCGTCGGGGGAAAAGACCGTCGTGCGCATGACGCCCAACAGATCGCGGGTGCGCACGAGGCGTTGCTTGTTCACTTGCACACGGTTGCGTCCGTTGCGGTTGAGTTCCGCTTCGATCAACACTTCCCGGCCGTCGGCGTGACGTACCTCGGCGCGCAACACCGCGGTTTCCTCCCCGTTGCGAATCAGCGTGTCGATGGGGACGCCACGGAAACTGTCGAGTGTGGCGAGGAACGTGAGGGCCTCGGCGAGGTTCGTCTTTCCCTGGCCGTTCGCGCCGAGAAGCGCGGTCGTCCCCGGCGTGAAGCGAATGTCGACGCCGGCGTAGTTGCGGAAATTCGTCAGCTCGAGATGTTCGACGATCATCCCGCGCCGAACGTCAGATGCGCTGTGGCATCAAGAGATAGAGGTACTCGGCGCTCTTGTCGCCGGCCGCGGTGATGACTGCGGGGCGTGCAGGGTCGATCGTCTTGATGATGACGTCGTCGGTGGGAATCGCGTCGATACCCGCGGCGAGATAGTCGGAGTTGAAGGCGATGGTGATGTCGTCACCGTTGTAGACGCCGTCGAGGTCTTCTTCGAATTCGTCGTTGTCCTTCGTGCCCGCGGTCAGCTTCAACCCGTTCGCGTTCATCTGCAGTCGCACCGGACCCTGGTCCTTGGCGAGGATGCGCGCGCGGCGCAACGCGTCGAGAAGTGCATCGCGTCCCGTGGTGATGGCGTTCGGGTACGTGCCGCTGAGAAGGTTCTTGTAGTTGGGATATTCGTTGGTGAGGATGCGCGTCGTCAGCTTCGTGCCACCGACGTCGAAGGTCACCGAGTTCTCGTCGATGCAGATCGCCGTTTCGGTCGCGCTGGTGAGCAGCCGCTGTAGTTCGGTGAGCGCGCGGCTGGGAATGAGCACCTTCGTCGAGGCCGCGACAACGATCGACGCGACGTCACGCACGGCGAGCCGGTACGAGTCGGTGGCGACGAGACGAAGCGTTCCGTCCTCGCCCGACAAGAGAACGCCGGTCAGCGCGATGCGCATTTGGTCGCTGCTTGCCGCGCGAACGACCTGGCGCAGTGCCTCGCCGAACTCGCCGGCGGGAACGGTGAAGGGTGTGCCGGCCGACGGGGCGACATTCGGAAAGTCGAGTGCGTTGTAGGTGGGAACCGTGAATTGCGAGCGGCCGCTCTTGACGGCGAGTGACTCGGGTGATGCTTCGAGTGTGATCTTTCCCTCGGGAAGCGAGCGCACGATGTCGTTCAACAACTTCGCGCTGATGAGGCTGATGCCGTCGCGGTCACCGCCAATCGGAAGCGTTGCCTGCAGTGTCATGTCGTTGTCGGTCGACGTGAGGTGCAATGCGTCGCCCTTCACCTGAAGTCGGACTCCGGACAATGCCGGAAGCGCACCGACACGGCCCGACGCGATGCGCGATGCGAGACCGAGTGCTTCGGCGAGTTGTTCACGTTCACAACGAAATTTCACGAGCGTCCTGCTTTGGGATGGATCGAGCGGATTGACATTGGTGGAGGGGAGATAAATCGATAATGCCTGTAATAAGGGGTGTGGATTGTGGACAAACCACTTCCGCTCCAGTACCTGGGCGGAAAAGGCTCGACGCACGTTGTCCCCATTTTTCCACATGGTCGTACGAACACATGATTGCTTCGGTGGACAACGTGGGGGTTGTTCCCACCGCTGCGCTGGTTGTCCCCGCGAGAACCAACATGTTGTCCCCAGAAGAAACGACATCGGCCGGCGACGAAAACATCGCCGTCAGCCTTTCTTCGAGCGGCGGATGAGCTCGGTCACCTGGTCGTAGACCTGCTTGCGCTCGGCCATCATGCGCTGCACTTTTTCCACGGCGTGAATGACGGTCGTGTGGTCGCGGCCGCCGAACAACCGGGCGAGCGACGGATAACTGAGCTCGGTCTGCTCGCGCATCACGTACATCGCCACCTGGCGCGCCATGACGAGGGGCCGCTGGCGGCTCTTTCCGCGGAGGGCATCGACGCTGTAGCCAAGGTACGACGCGATGTCCTGGAGCATTTCCTCGTCGGTCTTTTGGCGCGAGGCCGACTCGGCGAGCAGGTCGACGAGCAGTTCCTGGGCGGTGGCGACCGTCATCTGGATCCGGTTCAGCGCGGCGTAGGCGGTGACGCGGATGAGGGCGCCCTCGAGTTCGCGGATGTTCGAGGTGATGTTGGCCGCGATGAACTCGAGCACGTCGTCGGGCACCTTGGTGCCGTTGCGCTCCGCGTAGTTGCGCAGAATCGCCAGACGCGTTTCGAGATCGGGCGGCTGAATGTCGGTGATGAGACCCCAACGGAACCGGCCACGCAGGCGGTCTTCCAACGTGGGAATCGCGTCGGGCACGCGGTCCGACGAAATGACGATCTGCTTGTTCGCCCCGTGGAGCGAGTTAAACGTGTGGAAGAACTCTTCCTGGAGCCCTTCCTTGCCTTCCATGAATTGAATGTCGTCGATGAGAAGGACGTCGACCTCGCGGTAACGACGCTTGAACGCCGCCGTGGTGTTGGTACGGATGGCGTCGACGTATTCGTTCATGAACGTTTCCGTCGAGACGTAGCGCACTTCGTAGTGGGCGTAGTTCTGCTGCACGTATTCACCGATTGCGTGCAGCAGGTGGGTTTTGCCCAGACCGGCCGAGCCGTAGATGAACAGCGGGTTGTACGAACGCGCGGGGGTTTCCGCGACGCGGTGTGCCGCGGCGAGCGCGAACTGGTTCGACGCGCCCTTCACGAACGTGTCGAAGGTGTAGCGCGGGTTGAGGCCCGTGGCCTGTCCGCGCGTTTCGGTTTTCATCGCGACGCCGCCGGGAGAATCCGGTGCGGTGGCACCCGAGGTGAGACGTGCGAGTTCGGCGTCGAAGTCGACTTCGGGAATGTCGATGTCGACCTCGGTGTTGATCGGCGCGACGTCGACGTGCAACTGACGCTCGCTTTCGTCGATCTCGGCGAGCGCGTCGAGGACGAGCTGGAGATAGCGCGTGAGAATGCGCTCGCGAATATGACCATTCGGCACCTGCAGGCGAAGGGTCGTCTCGGCGGACGGGAGTGCAACCACGTCCTGGAATGTCGACAACCACACGGCCTCGGACACCTGCGCACGCAAAAGTGCGGACACGGCTGTCCACACGGTGTCATGTTCTGCCATGTCCGCTACCCCCCTCTCTGCTTGCGTTTCAGCGAAAAATCCGACTTGTTTTCCAAATTGCAACTGTGTATGTCCAGCCCTTGTCCACATAGTTATCCACAGGGTGTGGAAGGCGGTCCGAAACCCGGAAAGCCCCGCAAACCCTTGTATATCAACGCGGAGCGAAGACCATAGCAGATTATCCACAGCCCAAAAAACCTGGGTGCGGTTCTGACAAATCCCCTCTAGCCTTGCGACGTCGGTCTCACGCGTTCCCGGCCGCTTCGCACTTTCCGCCCCGGCCACCGACAACAACTTGACTCTCACGATGTCTCCGGGCACATGTCTCCCGGGCGACACCCGCCAGAAGGATTTGCTCCATGAAGCGTACGTTCCAGCCCAACAACCGCCGCCGCGCGAAAAAGCACGGCTTCCGCGCCCGCATGAAGACCCGCGCCGGCCGCGCCGTCTTGAAGTCCCGTCGGGACAAGGGCCGCTACCGCCTCTCCGCTTGATCGGCCGCATCCACGAACGAGCGGTCTTCGCCCGCCTGCGGCGGGATGGTTCCTTCGTTCGTTCCGGCCCGTTGTGGTGCTCCGTGCTACTCGACCCGTCTCTCTCCCAGCCCCATGTGGCCTACGCCCTTGGCCGATCCGTCGGATCGGCGGTTTCCCGCAACCGCCTGCGCCGCCGGCTCCGCGAAGTGGTGCGTGCGAACGCCACGGCTCTCGAGCCCGGTTGGTACCTCGTCGGGGCCGATGCCCCCGCAGTCGAACTGACCTTTTCGCAGTTGAGTCAACAATTCCCGGCTCTCGCCCGCCGCGCCGCTGACCGCAACCGTGCGCGAGGAACCGCTGGCCCGGGCGGTGCGAAATGACCACCGCCACCCGCTCGCGGCGCACTCTGAACCAACGCTGCCTGGCCGCGATCGAGTGGTACCAGGAAGCTTTTGCGCACCGACCCTCCCCGTGCCGCTTCTCGCCGTCGTGTTCGAACTATGCGCACGAAGCGTTCGAATCACACGGAACGACACGCGGTTTCTGGCTGACCCTGCGCCGGCTCGTGCGGTGTCGACCCTTTGGACCTTCGGGGTGGGACCCAGTTCCCGAACCCCATGACGTTTCCCCGCGGAGAAAGTAGGCACCGTGTTTCAAGCAGCAGCCTGGTTGGTCAGCCAGTTCTACAGCCTCGTGCACAGCTATGCCGGCGCCATCGCGCTGGTCGCCGTGACGATCATGCTGATCCTCACACCACTCACGCTGAAGAGCACGAAGGGCATGCTCGAGATGCAACGACTGCAGCCCGAGATGAAGAAACTGCAGCAGGCGTATCGCAACGATCGCCAAAAGCTGAACGAAGAGATGATGAAGCTCTACCAAGAGCACAAGGTCAATCCGCTCTCGTCGTGCCTGCCGCTTCTTGCGCAAATGCCCGTCTTCATCATCATGTTCCGCGTTCTGCACGGCCTCACCCGTCTTGGCGCCGACGGCACCTTCAACCCCGGTTACATCGCGAAAACGTCCGAGCTATACACATCGCTCGACAAACGCAACCAAATGTTGTCGCTCGGCCTCGACCTTGCGGCACGTCCCGCAACGATCATGGGCGAGGACTTCGTGAAGGGCATCCCATACGCGCTCCTCGTCGTTGCGCTCGCCGGCCTCTACTTCGTGCAGCAGCGCATGATCGCCTCGCGCACCGTGTCGCCGACGATGTCGGCCACGCAGGCCAAGATCATGCAGTACCTGCCGGTCGCCTTCGCCGTGTTTCAGGTGTTCTTGCCGACGGGCCTCGTCGTGTACTACGCAACGCAGGCCATCATCCGCATCGTTCAGCAGTGGTACATCACGCGCCGGTTCTACGGCAGCGAGAACGCGATCGGCCGTCAAGCCCAAGCGGCGAGCGAAACCGCTCGTCAAATGGCAAAAGACGAAAAGGCCGGAAAGTCGGGCGGCGACAAGTCCGCAAAGTCAAAGAAGGCCGAGCCTGCCAAAGACGAACAACCCGGCATCCAAAGCCGCCGCGTGACCCCGCCGAAGAACCGCCCGACCCCGTCGGGCAACAGGCCCAGCCGCCCCGTGCCGCCCTCGAAGCGCGGCAAAAAATAGGTACAGCAAGAAATAACTGTTCGATTAATTATTGTAATCAATGAGAAGGACCAGACACCATGGAATGGGTTGAGACCACCGGTCGCACGATCGACGAAGCCAAGAACGCCGCCCTCGAGATGCTCGGCGTCGACGTTGATGATGCCGAATTTGAGATTCTGGAAGAGCCCAAGCCGGGACTCTTTGGACGCACACGCGGTGAAGCCCGCGTGCGTGCCCGGGTTCGGCCCACGCAAGTGCGCCCGAAGACTGAGCGCCGCGATCGCCGTCGCGGCGGGCGCAGTGAGGGCAATCGCAGCGAAGGCAGCCGCAACGAAGGTGGCCGTGAGCGCTCGGGAAGCAAGGGCCCCCGCACCGGCGGCCAGGGCGGCGAGCGCAAGCCCCGCCAGGAGCGCGCACCGCGCGCCCCGCGTGAAGAGCGTGAGCCACGCGAGGAACGTCCAAAGGGTGACCCGGTCGACCCGGCGGTCGTTGGCGCTCAGGCCGTCAGCTTCCTCGAAGGAGTGACCAACGCCTTTGGTCTGTCGGCCAAGGTCGTACTGGTGCGCGAAGACGAAGAGATGGAAGTTCAGGTGAACGGTGACGACCTCGGTTTGCTCGTTGGACCCAAGGGCAACACCCTCCTCGCTCTTCAGGACCTGACCCGCGTGGTGGCCCAGCGTCGCCTCGGCGATCACGACACTCGCCTGCGTGTCGACGTGGCCGGCTACCGCGAGCGTCGTCGCGATGCCCTCAGCCGTTTTGCAATGAAGGTCGCCAGCGATGTGATGGAGACAGGCAAACCCCGTGTGCTCGAGCCCATGGCCTCGGCCGATCGCAAGGTTGTCCACGACACGCTGGCAGAAGTTGCCGGAGTCTCGACCCGCTCGCGCGGCGAAGACCCGTACCGCCAGATCGTGGTCGAGCCCGCCGCGGACTGACCCCATGCCGCGCTCGGTTCGCGACGTCCTCGTCGACGCCCAGCGCATCGGGGCCCTCGGGCCCCGCCCCATCGATGACGTCATCGCCCATGCTCGGGCATTTGTCGACGCCCTGCCACCTGATACACATCGCATCATCGACCTCGGCTCGGGAGCGGGTGTGCCTGGGCTGGTTGTCGCCGAGGCCCTGCCCGAGGCAAGCGTCGTGCTGGTCGACCGGCGGGCCAAGCGGACCGATGCTCTGAGCATCGCAATCGCCTCACTCGGCTGGCGTCAGCGCGTCAGCGTGGTCTGCGCCGATGTCGAGACTGTTGCTCACGACGCCCAGCACGCCGGCAGCTACGACGCCGTCATCTCTCGAGGCTTCGGACCCCACGAGACAACATTGCGACTCTCGGCCGACCTCGTGCGTCCCGGCGGGGTGGTTGTGATCAGCGAACCGCCGGACGGCGAGCCCAGCCGGTGGCGTCCCGAGCTGGTGGGTGACCTCGGCCTTGAGGGCCCCGAGCGCCTTGGGCCTGTGGCAAGATTTCGCCGCGCCTAAAAAACGGAGGGCCCCGCAGGAACCCCGGACGGTCGACATGTTCCACGTGGAACACCGATTTTGTGGAGCTTTCGACGATTTTTGGCCGAAAACCGCTCTTTTCGGCGTTTTTTGATGTTCCACGTGGAACAAATCAGAGAGAACCGGACATCGGTCGATCTTCTGGAATGCTCCGTCTTTTCACACCCAGCGACTATGGTGGCCTCATGGACACCCCTCGACGACCCCGCATCATTGCCGTCTCGAACAACAAGGGCGGGGTGGCAAAGACCACCAGCACCGTCAACCTGGGGGCCTGTTTCGCTGAGATGGGGTACCGCACCCTCATTATCGACCTCGACCCCCAGGGCAACGCGTCGAGCTCGCTCGGCATCGATACTCGCGATCTTGAGCACACCGTCTACGACGTCTTGATCCAGGAGACCCCCCTCGAAGACGCCATCGAGCCGACGGCGGTCAAGAATCTGTTCCTGGCTCCGTCGAATATCAACCTGGCCGGGGCAGAGATCGAGTTGGTTCCTGCCTTCGGACGCGAGAGCCGCCTGCGCCTGGCGATCGACCCGATCGCCGACCAGTGGGACTTCATTTTGATCGACTGTCCCCCGTCGGTCGGCCTGCTGACCGTCAATGCGTTGACGGCGGCCAGTGAGATCCTCACCCCGGTCCAGACCGAGTACATCCCCCTCGAGGGCATCGACATCTTGTTGAAGAACCTGCACCTGATTCGCAAGACGCTCAACCCCTCGCTCCCCGATCCCACCTTTCTCTGCGTGATGTACCAGCGCACGAACCTCGCCGATCAGGTGGTCGAAGAGCTTCGCACAAAGTTCGGGGAACGGGTCCTCCAGACGGTCATCCCGCGCAACGTTCGCCTCAGCGAGGCCCCCTCGTTCGGGCAGCCGATCACGACGTTTGATTCGTCGTCGACCGGCGCACAGGCTTACCGCAAAGCAGCAAAGGAGATCGCCAATGGCACGGAAAAGCGGGCTGGGTAAAGGCCTCGGGGCCCTCATCACGGCCGATCTGGTCGAGCGCAACGAGGTGACCTCCACGCCCATCGACGGGCCGATTCTGCGCGACGTTCCCGTTGGGTCGATCGAACCCAACCCCCATCAACCCCGCGTGCACTTCGACGAGTCGGCGTTGTCCGAACTGACCGATTCGGTGCGCGCCATCGGGGTTCTCCAACCGGTGTTGGTGCGACCCCTCGCTGACGGCAAGTACCAACTGATCGCAGGCGAACGACGGTGGAGGGCAGCCACCCGTGCGGGTCTGCCCACGATCCCTGCTGTCGTGCGACCGACGGAGGATATTGGCTCGGTGGAACAGGCGCTTGTCGAAAACCTCCACCGCCAAGACCTCACCCCGTTGGAAGAAGCGGCCGCCTACCAGCAGCTGCTCGAAGACTTCTCGATGACCCACGAGCAGGTCGCCACCCGGGTGGGCAAGAGCCGGTCCGCGGTCACCAATGCCCTGCGGCTCTTGACGCTGCCCCCGGCGATTCAGCACCTTCTGGCTGATGGGCGACTGTCGGCCGGCCACGCAAAGGCAATTCTCGGCACACCCGACCGGGCATTCCAGGAACAACTCGCCCGTCGCGCCGTCGACGAAGGCTGGTCGGTACGCGCCGTCGAAGAAGCGGTGCGCGACCGCCAGGGTGGCAAGCCAAAACCAGCCGACGACGACAAGCGACCCACGGCCAACCCGAAGCTCCCGCCGCCGGGCCTGCTCGAACTGGAAAGCCTGCTCGCCGAGTTCCTGGCAACCAAGGTCCATGTGGCGATGAACGGCAAGCGCGGCCGCATCGGTGTGGAATTCGCCGACCTTGAAGACCTCGAGCGGATCTATCGTCGAATGACCGGGGCTAACTAAACAATTATGCTACAACCCTTGCGTGAGGGTTGAGGTTAAGAGTCCACACAACCTGTGGACGAACTTGGGGAAAACCACAAAACCCTTGTGAATACGGGGTAGTAACGGTGGATAACCCAAAAATCTTCAGTCAGGGCGCAGCGAGTTCTGCCAGACACTGAATGCCCGGGTGAGGGCGGCGGCCACCTCTGGTGCGTGGTCGGCGATCTCTTGAAAGGGTCCGAGCGAGCACAAGACGGCCGGCATCCGTGTTTCGCGCAGGATCGGCAGACGCATGCCGACCGCCGTCACCGACAAGCTGGGCAGCGTGCGCGACAACTCGTCGGCAACCTGGGTCGCCAGCACCTCGCCGCGCAGCGAGGTAAAGCCGGGGACTTGGTAGTAGGCGATGGTGCATTCGGCCTCGCCGTGTCCTTCGAGGCCCAGGTAGGCATCGGCCGCAAAGTGGTTGGCGGCCCGCGAGTGCGACGAGACATCGGGCTCATCGACGAGCATCACCACGTCGTGTTGCTCACGCAAGGCGCGCGAGACCAACCGTGCGATGCCGCTGAATCCGCCGAATTGACCAATGACCACGCGGTGGAAACCCCGTTCGGCGGCGAGGACATTTTCGGTTTCGCGCAGGGTCGCGATGCCGGGTCCCGAACCGCTGTGCGAACCGAGCCGCAGGATCGCCGTTGCCGTGCCGGTGGAGCAGATGCCGTCGACCGACATGCCTGCGTTGCTTTGAAAGTCGCTGACTGCCCGGGCGGTGAGGGGACCAAAGATCCCGTCGACCCGACCGCAGTCGAACCCAAGACGTGACAGGTGCGTCTGCAACTCGCTCACGTCTTCGCCACGCAGGTTCGGCGACGTGAGATACAACATGCGATCGCCGAACGACCACGACGCTTCAACGAGTGCGGTCCACGTTGCCGAATCACACACACCGTCGGTGCGCAAGCCACGCGAGGCCTGGAACTCGACGACGGCGTGTTCCGTGACGGGGCAGTAGAAGCCGTCGTCTTCGACGTCGCGCACGAGAAAGCCCGCGGTGCGCAAACGTCGTTGAAGATCGCTGACGGTGGGCGAGCGAAGCCCCGCGGTCAGTGGGAAGGCGTCAGAAATTCCGACAACTCCTGGAGAAGGGCACCCTTGCCTTTGGCGCCGACCATGCGCTTTTTCATCTCGCCCTTGTCGAAGACGAGAAGAGTGGGAATGCTCATGACGCCGAATCGCTGTGCGATGTCGCCGTGGTCGTCGACGTTCAACTTTGCAATGACGAGATTGTCCTTCTGCTCGCTTGCGATCTCCGAAAGAATCGGCGCGATCATCTTGCACGGGCCGCACCATTCGGCCCAGAAATCAACGAGGATCGGCTTGTCCGAGGCGTTGACCGTTTCGTCGAATGTGGAACTGGTGAGTGTCACGATGCCGTCTGCCATGGGGGAGAGTCTACGGCGAGGCGCCGAAGGACGCGTCAATCGTGTCGGTCAAGCGTGCTGCGTCAGTGCTGACTTTCCAGCCAGCGCTCGCAGTCGATGGCGGCCATACAGCCCGATCCCGCGGCGGTGATGGCCTGTCGGTACGTGTGGTCTTGCACGTCACCGCAGGCAAAAACCCCGGGAATGTTGGTGTACGACGAGCCCGTGCGAGTGAGGAGATAACCGCTGTCCTCCATGTCGAGGACTCCACTGAAAAGTTTCGTGTTGGGTTGGTGGCCGATCGCGATGAAGAGACCGGTGACGTCGAGATCCGAGAGTTCTCCGGTGACGGAGTCCTTCAACACAACGCCCGCAAGTTGCGACTCACCCTTCAGCTCGACGACCTGGCTGTTCCACTTGAAATCGATTTTCTCGTTCGCGTGCGCGCGATCGCGCATGATCTTCGAGGCGCGAAGTTCGTCGCGTCGCACGATCATCGTGACTTTCGAGGCGAACTTCGTGAGGAAGACGGCCTCTTCCACCGCGCTATCGCCGCCACCGACGACCGCGATTTCTTTGCCGCGGAAGAAGAACCCGTCGCACGTCGCGCAAGTCGACACACCGTGGCCGACGAGGTCGGTTTCACGCGGCAGGCCGAGCATCAACGACTGGGCGCCCGTCGCCACGATGATCGAGTCGGCTGTGAATTCCTTGTCGTGGGTCCAGACGCGCAGTGGCTTTGCGGAGAAGTCGATTCGAGTGACCTTTTCCGTCAGATAGGTGGCGCCGAAGCGACCCGCCTGCTCGCGGAAACGGCCCATCAGTTCGGGTCCCATGATTCCCTCGGGGAATCCGGGGAAGTTCTCGACCTCGGTCGTCAGCATCAACTGGCCGCCGGGCTGGTCGGTGGTCGACGAGGGCTCGCCTTCGATGACGAGCGGGGCAAGGTTTGCGCGGGCGGTGTAGATCGCGGCGGTCAACCCGGCTGGGCCCGAGCCGATGATGAGAACGTGGTGGTGCGTAGCGGATTCAGCCATGGGGACTCCTGTCTAAAGATCCTCGTCGGGGCGCTTTTTGCGCGCCACGACGAGACCGACGAGCAAGAAAATGCCGCCGATGATGAGATACGAGGACCACACTGCAGCATCGCGCGACAGACCCGCGTCGAGCGCAGCCTGGAGGCCGCGGGTGAGTGCGATGAGGCCGAGCACTGCGACGAGAACGACCCCGGTGAGAATGAGAACGGCAAAAACGATGCCGCGGACGAGGGCAATGAGGGGCCGGGTGGTGCGGTCACGAACGAGGCCAACCCAGCGGTCGATTGCGTCGACGGTTTTTTGCGCCCAATCCGGGTCGGTCAATGGGTTCGACGGCACCGCGCCAGCCTAACTGTGCGACGTCTTTCCCGAACTGTGTCGATGAAACCAGCGTCGACTCAACCGGTGTCGATCAGCCCGGGTCGGCGACTCGGGTGACGATTGTGCACGCGGCGGTATCGACCACGACGAGGGTTGCACCATTCCCGGAACCCGCGCGGTACAGGGCATACGTGCCAAAGGTCGTGACGACAACGGCGGGTGCGTCGAGAGCGAGATCGGGACAGCCCTCGACGACAGAGTCACCCGCGGCGGGAGAGGGTGTGAGCGCGGAGTTCTTCACCGCCGTGTTCGGGGAGCCGGTCGTTGGGGCACTGACCCGTCCGATGCCGATGCCCACCGCAAAGAGCGCCGCCGCAGCAACGGCGGTGAGGGTCATCAACCGAGGACGTCGGCGCGAGGCGAGCGAGACGACGTTCGAGTCGGCGTCGGTCGCGGGTGCGAGTGCACCAAGAGCGGCAGCGATGTGCGCCTCGCGCACCGCGGGGTCGACGGATGGCCGGGGCATGCCGCGCAGTGCGGCCCCGAGGGCATCGTCGTTGTGTCCGGTGGTGGGGTCGGTCATGTGTGCTCGCTCGTCGAATCTGACGTCGTGGACTTCAAGTTTGGTTCCCCCGCCGCGTTTTGTCCCGTCACGGAGGTGGCGGGATCGGTGAGATGTTGGGCGAGGGCCTCTTTGCCCCGTGCGAGACGAGAGCGGACGGTCCCGACGGGGACGCCCAGCACCTCGGCAATCTCGGCATAGTCGAGGTCGGCCACGTAACGCAGCACGAGGGTGACCCGGAAGTCATGGGGAACCTTCGATAGTGCCGCGGCAACGGCGCTCGACTGGTCGAGGTGGTCGGCCAGGTCGGCGGTGGTGTCCGAATCGGGATTCGGTGCCTCGGTAGCGGTGAGAACGGACGGATCGGCGGCACTAGGGGCACGACGGACCCGGCGAATTTCGTCGATTGCGGCGTTGGTGGCGATGCGGTAGATCCAGGTCGACAGACTCGAACGGCCGTCGAAGCGGGGGAGACCCCGAACGATCGCGAGGAGGGCGTTCTGTACCGCATCATCGGCGCTCTCGCGGGACAGCACCATGCGGTGGCACACGGCGTGAACCGCGTCGTAGTGCAGTCGCAACAATCGATCAACCGCGTCGCGTTCGCCGGCGCGGGCCCGCACGAGAAGGTCGGCCTGGTCGCCCCCGAACTCTGCGGCGTCGACGGCCCCGGCGTTCACGCCCGCAGGCTAGTCGTCGGTCGGTTCGGGCTGCTCAGGGGGTGGTTGCGCCCGCGGTGAACGCCGCTCCGGCGAGGACACCCTGGAACGGGTTCTTCGTGCTGCATGCCGGGCTGGTTCCCGCCTCGCGGAACCACACGAGGACGTACTTGGCCGGTTCGTTGACGACGAACGTGGTGGGGCCGACTTCGGTGCCATAGCTCTTTGCGACGCGCGGACCCCACTGGTCGAGGCCGGCCGGCACCACGTCGAGGGCCGAGTAGACCTCGATGCCCCACGGTTTGGTTTGTGGGTTGACCATCAACGTTCCCGTTGCGGGACTCGAGAGTTCAAGCACGACACCGACGCCACCTTTTGAACCGAAGAACTTGTCGCCGTAACACACCGTGCGCCACTGCGTGCGCGGCATGCCGTCGAGCAACAGCGGAAGCAATTCATCGTTTTCGACACCGTCGTCGCCGTTCGGGTCGTAGCTCATCGCACGCGTGATGGTGACCGGTCCCGCAGGTGCCGCCGCCATCGTTGGTGCGGGTTCCGTTGCGAGTACCTCGGTGGTGAGCGGCGCCTCATTGGTGACGCTGCGCCACGTGACGACGCCAACGAGAACGACGATGAGAAGAATCGCTGCAGCAAGCATCGTCGACGGCGCGATGTTGAAACGCGCAGCACGTCGGTCGGTCGGTGCGGTGCGCGTGCGCGTGACGGGGTTGCTGATCGTGACTTCACCGGGAATGACGGGCCGTGGACCGCCCGTGACGGGCGAGAGCGGATGCGATTCGATGACACCGGGTTGGCCACTTGGTGGTGTGAGACCCGTCGGTGTTCCGTCGACGCCTGCTTCACGAATCCGGAAGAGGGCTTCGTACACCTGTAAACCCGT
>JAGWWV010000101.1 GCA_018970175.1 Acidobacteriota bacterium | reverse complement strand
CGACCATGGCAATCGCCTCGTCGAGCGGGATCTCCACGACCGTCATGTGTTGCTCCTCGGGACCATGACGGTCGTGCGGCACCTCCCGCAATGTTCGCGCAAGGTACAGCTCGACGCTCGAGTCAGAGATCCCCGGAGCCGACACATGTTTGCCTAACCGCACCCACGATTCGGCCTCCAGACCGACTTCTTCGCGGAGTTCGCGCTGGGCCGTGACGAGGGTGTCTTCACCCTCCATGTCGCGCATTCCGGCAGGAACCTCCAGGGTCGTTCGGTGCAGCGCCGGGCGATACTGACGAACCAACACCACGTGCCGGCGCACGTCGTCGCGCAGCGCGACCACACCGACGGCACCCGGCGACAACACGAAGGTTCGCACGAACGACGAACCGTCAGGGTCGGTGAACTCACCGCGCACCAACGACCACATCGCCCACTCGTGCACGATCTTCAGCGGTGACGAACGGAAGCCGTCGACCGGCCCGGTCGAACGACGGGTCATTCGGTCGGGAGTCAGCGCGCCTGACCCATGGCCGCGCTCTTCGGCGTTTCGCCGGCGTCGCCGCGGCGGGCGCGATTCGCGAGCGCGGCGCCGATGAGGTCGCGAAACAGCGGGTGCGGGCGATCGGGGCGGCTCTTGAATTCTGGATGGGCTTGGGTCGCGACCCAGAACGGGTGATTTTCGAGTTCGATGAACTCAACGAGACGCTTGTCGGGCGAGGTTCCGCTGCAGATGAACCCTGCCTCTTCGAAGCGCGCCCTGTAGCCAGAGTTGAACTCGTATCGGTGACGGTGCCGCTCGCTCACCACCGGTTCACCGTACGCCTTCGACACTTTGGTTCCGGGTTGCAGCACCGCGTAGTAGGCGCCAAGCCGCATGGTGCCGCCCTTGTCGGTGACTTCACGCTGGTCGTGCATGAGGTCGATCACCGGGTGCGGCGTCGCCGGGTTGAATTCCGTCGAGTTGGCGTCAGTCAAGCCGAGCACATGGCGCGCGAACTCGACCGTCATCACCTGCATACCGAGACACAAGCCGAGGCACGGCACCTTGTGTTCACGCGCGTACTCGGCCGCGCGAATCTTGCCTTCGATGCCACGCGGTCCGAACCCACCGGGAATCACGATGCCGTCCAACGTGATCATTCGATCGTCGGCGAGCAGACCCTCGACTTCCTCGGCTTGTATCCAGACGATCTCGACTTTGGCACCGTGATGAAAGCCCGCGTGTCGCAACGACTCAGCGACCGACAGGTAGGCATCGTGCAAGTCGACGTACTTGCCGATAAGACCGATGCGTACGGGCTTGGTCGCTGCTTCCACTCGAGCAACGAGGGCCTGCCATGGAGACAAGTCAATCTCCCGTTCGATTCGCAGAGTTTCACAGACCACGGCGTCAAGCCCCTCGTCGTGAAGAATCAGCGGCAACTCGTAAATGTTGTCGACGTCGGCTGCATTGATCACGTTTCGCACGGGCACGTCGCACTGACCGGAGATCTTGCGCTTCAGCCCGTCAGACAGGGCTTGTTCGCTGCGGCACACGATGACGTCCGGCTGGATGCCGCGGCTGCGCAGTTCGGTGACGCTGTGCTGCGTCGGCTTGGTCTTCTGCTCGCCGCTCGGCCCGATGAACGGCACCAGCGTCACGTGCACGTAGCACACGTTGTCACGACCGACCTCGTTGCGCCATTGACGGATGGACTCCAAGAACGGCAAGATCTCGATGTCGCCGACGGTGCCGCCGACTTCGGTGATGACGACGTCGACGTCGTCGGTGGTGATGCGCTGAATGCGTCGCTTGATCTCGTCGGTGACGTGCGGAATCACCTGCACCGTGCGGCCGAGGTAGTCCCCGCGCCGTTCGGCTGCCAAAACCGCCTGATAAATCGAGCCTGTCGTCGCATTGGACGCCCGGCTCAAGTTCTCGTCGATGAAACGTTCGTAGTGACCAAGGTCGAGGTCGGTTTCTCCGCCGTCATCCGTCACGAACACTTCACCGTGCTCGAACGGGTTCATCGTTCCCGGGTCGACGTTGATGTACGGGTCAAGTTTCTGCATCGTGACGCGCAAGCCGCGCATCTTGAGGAGACGACCGAGCGAAGATGCGGTGAGTCCTTTGCCGAGCGCGCTGGCTACGCCCCCGGTTACGAACACATGCTTTGCCACTTCTGCTCTCCCGTCGCACTCACCTGACGGGGCTCCGCCAGGTTCATCCTTGACGGGAGGTCAGCCTACCCTCATCGACGACTACTGCGTGACTTACCGCGTACTTTCAGCATGTTCTTCGCATGTTCCACGGCGGATTGCACGGCCATACTGCCCGACAGCATGCGCGCGACCTCCGTGGCGCGCTCGTCGTCGGCCAGCGTTCGCGCCGAGGCAAACGTGATGCCCTTTCGTACTTCTTTGCTGACGGTCACGTGGTGGTGCGCTCGGGCAGCAACTTGCGGCAAATGCGTCACCACCAACACCTGGTGGCGATCGCCAAGTGCGGCGAGCGCGTCGGCCACTGCCACTGCTGCGTCACCACCGATTCCGGCGTCGACCTCGTCGAAAACCAGCGTTCCGGGGGCCTGCGTCAGCACCAGTCGCAAAGCGAGCATCGAGCGCGCCAGTTCGCCGCCTGATGCCACCTTGGCGAGCGGAGCGGGCTCGCTGCCAGGGTTGGCTGCCAACAAGAACGTGACCTCGTCGCCGGCCAGATCTCGTTCACGCTCGCTGCCGACCACCACCTGAACCCGAGCCCCGGCCAGCGCCAAGACGGCTAGGTGTTTCTCGACGGCCTTGGCCAGCCTGGGTCCCGCCTCTTCCCGTTGTTCTCGAACCTTTGTCGCCTCGTACCGCACCTTGCTCATTGCGGCACTGCGCCGACCGTCAAGTTCCTTGGCTCGCGACTCCCAGGTTTCCAGCTCTTCAAGTTGCGCCGCAGTAGCCGAACCGTACTCGATCACCGCCGAAAGTGTCTCGCCGTACTTGCGCCGCAGGTCGAACAACGTCTGGCGTCGTTCGACCAGGCGCTCGAGCCGAGTCGGATCGTCCTCGACCGTCTCCAGGACCCGTCTCATCTCATCGGCGGCGTCCGCCACCAGCGCCTGCAGCTCTCGGATGCGGTCGACGTGCTGGCGCATCGCGTCGCCGCGTCCGAGCATCGCCGCCGA
>JAGWWV010000006.1 GCA_018970175.1 Acidobacteriota bacterium | reverse complement strand
GAAGGCGAGGTCTACCCGCTCGGCCGCGGCAGCGCGGGCCACGTGCTTGCCGGCCGCGGTCTGAACAAGAGCGGTTGGATCGAAAGCGTTGCCGAACGCGAAGCGGGCGTCGCCAGTGTCAGTGCACCTGTACGCATCGACGGCAACACAATCGCCGCCGTCAGTGTCTCGGGGCCCATCGAACGGCTGACCCGTAACCCCGGCCGCAAGTTCGGCTCTGCGGTAAAGAAGGCGGCCGCAGAGATCGAGTCCCTGCGGCCGCTGTGACGCGTATTCAGTTGTTGTGGTGCACTAAGGAATCAGTGCGATGACCACGCGGCGGTTCTTGGACTGATCGGCCTCGGTCTTGCCGGTCGATGCCGGGTCGAGAGCACCGACACCACTCACCGCGAACGGTCCTTGCGCTCCGAGCGACCTCAACGCGTTGAGTGTTGCAACGGCGCGATCCCTGGAGATCGCCACGTTCGCTGGGCTGTTGCCGTTCAGGGTGCCCGAGTGGCCGATCAACAGAACCGAACCGGCCGCCGAGATGCGGGCTTTGAGCGACCGCAGACGACCGGTTGCTTTGGCGTCGATCGTTGCCGACATCGCATCAAAGTAGATCGGTGCGAGGGTGACAATCGCGTTGCCGACCTTGACCTCACTGATGTCATCTTCGATCACGGTGGTCTTCAACACACGCAACACCGCACGGGTCTTGGCGTTCACCACTTCGGCAATGCACTTGCCCTGGTCGATGAACACCAGCTCATCGTCGTTCGGCAGACACACCCCCGGGGTCTTGGTTTCGATGTCCATCACCTTGTTCTGTGCGGTAGTCAACACGTTGATCGCCGACGACGCAGCCACTTCGACCGGTGGGGTGGTGTAGACCTTGGTGTCGGTGACGGTGATGCCGGGCTTGGCGGCAGCGAACACGTTGGCGACGGTGGTTGTGGTCGCTGCCGTGGTCGTTGGAGCGGCGGTCGTTGTCGCACTTGCTGCCGTGGCGGCTGTCGTGGCCGGTGCGGCCGTGGTCGCGGGTGAAGCGGTTGTGGCAGGTGCAGCCGTCGTCGAGGTGGCGGTGGACGGATCCGTCACCTTGAGAAACGAACTCTTGGTCGGATTCGGGTCGTTGCGCACACCGTTCCTCATCTGCCAACCATCGGGATATCCGCTGGCTGCAGATCCGGTCACCTGGTAGGTGAGGTGATACGAAACCCCGGCAACAAACTGCTCGGTGGCGTTGGTTGGCGGACCACCGGAATTGAAAGTCATCGTCTTCATCGTTGGAACAGTGACGGTGAAGCTGCCACCAGCGACGGATGGGAGAGAGGCGCCGTTGAAACTTGTCGCCGAGTACGTCTTCGAACCTGCACCCGGGGTGCTGAAGAAATCGAACGTTGTTGGCGCGACTGAGATCGAGATTGAGTTCAGTCCGGTTGAGGGAACGCCGGTGAAAGTCACTTTCACACCCGATGCAGTCATTTCGGCTGCCGCCGAGTAGCCCGTGGCATCGTCTGCCGTCACTGTTGCAACTTTCACCTTCACCGCCAACGGTGCATTCGTGGTGTCTGCCTGAGCGAGCTGACCGTAGAGGTTATTTCCCCAACACCAGATGCTTACGCAGGCAAAACCCCTGGTGTTGACAATCGTCCGTGCGACAGTGAGGCCCCACGGCTGTACTTGATTGACATTCGTAATCACATTCGCCGATTCGTTATCAAAACCCGATGCTGGATTATCGACGACCTTCGTGGGCACGTTTCGATCGAGGGTCGTGTTGTCGCCGACCTGCCCGGCATCATTGGCGCCCCAGCACCACACGGTGTAGGAGGTCGAAGGAGCGGTATTCGAGATTGCGCAGGCGGTCTGGCCACCTGCTGCGATGCTCCAAGCAGCCGCCTGATTCAGCCCACTCGAGTTCGTCACTGCGGTTGGGGTCAGTCTTTGGCTGTTGGTTCCATCTCCAAGTTGGCCCTTCGAATTGTTCCCCCAACACTTAAGAGTTCCCGAATAGATGACGCAGGTGAAGTCTTGGCCCGCCGCAAGTGGGGACCGATAGGTGTTCGTGCCGCCGCCGCCACCCGTCCCGGTATCGACGGGTGTCGAGCTGGAAGTCGTTGAGTTGTCGCCCAACTGGCCACTCAAATTGTTTCCCCAGCAGTAGATCCTCAATGAGCCCGAGAGCGCCGCACACGTGTGGGCTGAGCCCGCGGCAACCCACGGGTAGTGGTTCGCGCTCGCCACCGTCAGACCCGATGAGAAGGCACCGACGACGGCAGTCGGCACGTTGCGCGGCGAGTTTGTCCCGTCGCCAACTTGACCACTCGTGTTACGCCCCCAGCAGTAGATCTTCAAGATGTTGTTCACGGCACAGGTGTGGGCATCGCCCGCCACCACTGCCAAGACGCTCGCATTTGTGAAGCCCCCATTGTTGGAGACCAATACGGGGACCGAAGAGTCATTGTTCGTGCCATCTCCAAGCTGGCCATCCTGGTTATTGCCCCAGCAATACAACTTTCCATCTGTCGATCCACCGCCACTGATCGCGCAGGCATGACCCAGACCGACCGCGATCGACTTGGGGTTCGAGATTTGGCTGTCGGCGATGGTCGTCAGGGCGGTGCGGTTTGTCGTTGTGCCGTCGCCCAATTGCCCGCTGTCGTTCAAACCGGAACACATGACGTTGACGGGGGAACCACCTTGCATGCAGAGAAATCCGCTGCCCGCCGCGATGCGCCCACCGTTCGTCGGCGCGTCGTAAGTCGTTGCGGCGTTGACAGGTTCGATTGAGATCGTGGCCATTGACAGGGCAGATGCCACGACGGCGAGAACCATCGCGAGAACTACGGAGTGAAGCTTTTTGAAGTTCATTTGAACAAAAATACCATAAGTCTGATTCTTCTGTAAACTTATGGTTTGATAAATCTGCCGCGGAAGAGGGCCAGATTATTGTCAATAGCAAGTAATGAGGACCCGGTTCGTGCACGGATCGTTGCTGCTGCCCTGCGTGCGATCGACGAGGGTGGCACCGCTTCGTTGAGGGTCGTGGCGGTCGCCCGCGATGCCGGTGCCTCGCAGGGGATGATTCGTTACTACTTCGGGGATCGGCAGGGGTTGGTCGATGAGGCGCTGGCGAAACGGTTTGGTGATCGTTTCGGAGAATTTCTGGGTGTGTTCGGCGAGGCGGTGCGACGGGGCGGGACGCCTGCGGAGTTCCGGGTGGCGATCACCCGAGTGCTCGATGCGGTCTTCATCCCCGAGCGAACTCGTCTGCGCCTCGAATGAAACAGCGACGTGGGTGAGGCGGTGGCGCGTCCGGAATTGGCGGAGAAGATCGGCATCAAGCGTGACGAAGCGTTGAGCGACTTGCGCGACATCATCGTCGATGCGCAGTCCCGTGGGCTGATGAAGGCAGATCTCGACGCGTCGTCGGTGGCTGCGTTCCACCTGGCAATGGTGCATGGATATTCGCTTTTTGAGGTGGGTGGACGGTCGCTCAATCTCGACGCGTTCAACGCGGTGTACAAGCAGGCGTTGTTCGCACTGATCTTCGACTGACGGGTTTGGCTGTCGCCTCGCACACATGGGGGCATGACAAACGAACAGAAAACACATCCCGTCACGCCTGCCGATTTGGCCGCAATGGTCGAGTCCCGAATTCATGAATCGCTGGGCGAGGGAGCTCAGGCGTTCAACCTTGATCGAGCCCGTTTGTACGGGGTGAACTTCCGCGGGGACGATCTGCAGCTGTCGTACGTGCTGGAGCACCGCGACATCTACCAGTTGTTGGAAGTGCCCGAGTCGGCGTGTGCCCGCATGTTCGATGCCGCCGCGTTGGTGACGTGCGGATGGGCGGCCCCGATTGCAGAGGGGGCAAGCGAGCCCGACGGTGCACCGAGCACCCACCCGCAGCGTCGTCGCGTCCGGCTGGTTGTGGTGGTGGGTGACGCTGGCGTGGCATCGGTTCTGCGTTTCGAAGACGACTCCGATGCACCGATCCTTGACGCGGGGGAGGCCCGTGGGCCACTGGCCGATGCGGTTGCGGGGTACTGGACCGCAGATTGAGCCGTAGCCTGAGGGCGTGACGACGGGATCAGGCTCGTTCGACGTCGCGGCGTGGGCCGACGAAGTGCGGGCACTTGCTGCCGAACGCGATGCCGTGATTCTCGCCCACAACTACCAGGTGCCCGAGATCCAGGATGTTGCGCACCATGTTGGTGATTCGCTGGCGCTGTCGCGCATTGCGGCGCAGGCCGACGCGTCGACCATCGTGTTCTGTGGCGTGCACTTCATGGCCGAAACGGCGAAGATCCTCGCGTACGACAAGAAGGTGTTGATTCCCGACGAGAAGGCCGGTTGTTCCCTGGCTGAAACCATCAATGGCGAGCAGATGCGGGCATGGAAGGCGCAGCATCCGGGCGCCGTGGTGGTGAGCTACGTGAACACGACCGCCGAGGTGAAGGCCGAGACCGACGTTTGCTGCACGTCGTCGAATGCGGTCGAAGTTGTGGCTTCCATCCCGGCCGACCGCGAGATTCTGTTTTGCCCCGACCAGTTCCTGGGTGCGCATGTTCAACGCACGTTGGCGCGCGACAACATGCACATCTGGTTGGGTGAGTGCCACGTGCACGCCGGAATCAACGGCGCCGAATTGCGTCGCCGTGTGATGGAAGAGCCCGAAGCCGAACTGTTCATCCACCCCGAATGTGGTTGTGCCACCAGTGCGCTGTACCTCGTCGAATCGGGTGCGGTGCCCAAGGAACGTACGCACATCTTGTCGACGGGTGGCATGGGCGACCTGGCGGTGAAGACCAAAGCAAAAAAGGTACTGATCGCCACCGAGACGGGGATCATTCACCAGTTGCAGAAGTCGAATCCGTTGGTGATCTTCGAGCCGGTCAACCGCGCTGCCGTGTGCAAGTACATGAAGATGATCACGCCCGAGAAATTGTTGTCGTGCCTGAAGACGGGGCGCGACGAAGTCACCGTTCCGGCCGACATAGCCGAGCGTGCGCGACAGTCTGTCGAGCGCATGATCGCGCTCGGCACGCCGTCGAAGACGGGGGAGTAGGTGCACAGCGCGCCCTTCGGGGTCGGATTGCCGACGCAATTGGCGGCTCCCGCGGCGACGTGGGAGCGCGACATCGACGTGGTGGTGCTGGGCAGCGGCGCGGCGGGTTTGGCCGCCGCGTTGGCGATGCGGCCCGTCCGCGAAGTCGTGTTGGTCACGAAAGGTGAACTGGCGGCGGGAAGCACGCAGTGGGCGCAGGGTGGTTTGGCTGCGGTGCTCGACCCGAAGGACTCGCTCGAAGCGCACGTGGCCGACACGTTGGCGGCAGGCGCTGGATTGTGCGACGAGGCGAACGTGCGCACGCTGGTGGCCGAGGCGCCGACAGCGATTCGTTACCTGATGAAACTCGGTGCCGCTTTCGACCCGGGTGCCGACGGTGCTCCGGCATTGACGCGCGAGGGCGGCCACTCGCACCGGCGCATCGTGCACGCGGGTGGCGACCAGTCGGGTGCCGAAGTGCAGCGCACGCTCGACCAATCGGCAATGAACGCCGGCGTTCAGGTGATGGAGCACACCTTCGCGCTCGACTTGCTAATCGGCTTCGACCGCAACGGTGTGCGCAGGGCGGTGGGGGTGCGCGTGGCGCGGCTGAACCCCGACGGCTCGGTTCTCGACGTCGGCCACATCACGGCGCGGGCGGTGGTTGTCGCCACGGGTGGTCTTGGTCAGGTGTTTGCGTCGACATCGAATCCTCCCGCAGTGACCGGCGACGGTCTGGCGCTTGCGCTGCGCGCCGGGGTCGAACTTGCCGACATGGAGTTCATCCAGTTCCACCCGACGGTGTTGTGGCAGGGCGCCGATGCGAAGGGTCAACTCGCGCTCATCAGTGAGGCCGTGCGAGGTGAGGGCGCGGTGCTGATCGACGGTGCCGGCAAACGGGTGATGGAGGGTGCACACCCGCTCGAAGACCTCGCTCCGCGCGACGTGGTGGCCGCCGCAATTTCGCGGCGCATGGCCGAGGCGCCGGGTGGCGTCGATGACCACGTGTTTCTCGATGCGACCGCCATCGGTGGTGAATTCGAGACGCGTTTTCCATCGATCACCGCGGCGTGTCGGCACTTCGGCATTGAGCCGTCCCGTGACCCGATTCCCGTTGCGCCCGCTGCCCACTACTTCTGTGGTGGCATCACCGCCGGCCTGAACGGAATGACATCGCTCCCGGGATTGTTCGCGGTGGGAGAGGTTGCCTGCACCGGTGTGCATGGCGCGAACCGACTGGCATCGAACTCGTTGACGGAAGGTGTGGTGGCCGGCACGAGGGTGGGCCGTGAACTGAGTTGGCTGCTGCCCGAGAAGTGTCCGCCCGTCGACATCGACGGTGGTGCCCTCATCGAGTCGCACGACCGTCGCGTGCTGCGCGAGACGATGAGCCGCAACGTGGGTGTGCTCCGTCGACCCGAGGGATTGGCGGTTGCGCGCGAGATCATCGTCGACTTGGCGGCCGGTGCAAATGTCGACGTCGAGCCTTCGCTCGAGGCGTTCGAGGCGACCAATTTGCTGACGGTCGCGGCTGCCGTCGTGGGTTCGGCCGAACTGCGCACCGAAAGCCGCGGGTGCCACCGCCGGGTCGATCATCCCGAGCCGCGCGACGAGTGGCAACGTCACATCGTGGTGCGGTGCGAAGATGGAGTCATGGGGTTCGAATCGTGACGCGCGCCCACACGCCGTCGTTCCACCAGTTGTCGCCGCAGCTCGACCGTCACCTCCACGAAGTCGGCCTGGCGCCCGCCTACGTCGAACGTCTCATTCGCGACACGATCCTCGAAGACCTCGACGGGGGGTACGACGTCACCACCCACTCGACCGTGCCCCGCGACCACCGCAGCGAAGTCGTGTTCACGTCGCGCAAGCCCGGCTGCATCGCCGGAATCCCGGTCGTCGCCGCGGTGCTCGAAATGATGTGCGGAACGATGAACCTGCGCTACGAGCCGTTGGTTCGCGATGGTGACGTGGTTCTTCGTGACACCGCGTTGCTGCGTGCCGAGGCCCCGACGCGCGACTTGCTGACCTCGGAACGAACGGCGCTCAACCTGTTCTGCCACCTCAGCGGCATCGCCACTGCAACCCGTGAATGGGCCGATCACTTGTCGCGAACGGGTGCAGTGGTGCGTGACACGCGCAAGACCACTCCCGGATTGCGCCGCTTGGAGAAGTACGCGGTGCGGTGCGGCGGTGGTCAGAACCACCGCATGAGTCTGTCCGACGCCGCATTGGTCAAGGACAACCACATCGCTGCTGCCGGCGGAGTTGCCGCAGCCTTCCGCGCAGTGCGCGAACATGCACCCGACATCACGGTTGAAATCGAAGTCGACACGCTCGACCAGTTGCGCGAGGCGCTCGCCGCCGGGGCGGATCTGGTGCTTCTCGACAACATGGCCCCCGACGTGTTGCGTCAGGCGGTAGCGATGTCAAGCGAACATTCGGCCGCAACCGGTCGCAAGGTGGTTCTCGAGGCAAGCGGTGGGCTCACGCTTGCCACGGCCGGCGCGGTTGGGGCGACCGGTGTCGACTACGTCTCGGTGGGTGGGCTCACGCATTCGTCGCCAATTCTCGACATCGGCCTCGACTACGTCCGCACGCTCTGATCAGGCCTCATCGCCTAGACCCGTGTCGTCCGGACCCGTGTAGTTGGGGTCGTGGCCCGAAGCGCAATATCCCTCGACCCAGCGGTCGAGCCATGCATCGTGTTCCGGGGTGTTGGGTGACGGATCGGCCTCGAACGGCCCCATCGTTTTGATCGATTCGCGGAACCGCTCGAGCGCAACCGGAGTGATCATGTTGCTCATTTCCTCGGCCGAAAAAGTGCGCCGCACGGAGGTGCTTGGCCGACCGTTTGCCCGAGGTTCGGACTCTTGACTTGTCAAAAAAGTTCCTTTCATTGCTGAGGAAGTGTTTTCGGCGTGGCATCGCGTGGAAGATGAAAAAACGCCGAAGAATGTCGAGTTCAGCGGCAAGCTCAATTTCGTTACCGGCATGGTCGAATCCGACGAATAAATAGACGACACGGTCGCCTCGATCTTGCTCATCGGCCATCGGTAGCCGAGTTTCGAACGCGTGCTCGATTGCTTCACGGGTCAGGCCGTGCTTGAACGCGGAAGCGCGAATTCCGACGTGTTCGAAGAGTAACACGCCTCCATGTGTGCGCAAGGGGGTGTCGAATGACCGACGTTTGTTCCCGCGGTTAATGTGCACGAAGGCCCGCGGGGGTGGGCCGAAAGGTGGGGGCCATGAATGACGGAGTCGTGGCGAAGGCGATTGCCTTCGCAAATGCCGACGGCGAATTCCAGTACAACGCACGGTGGTGGACGGGTTCCATGACGGTGCTCGTCGACGGTGTGGGCTGGCGCATGGACGTGTCGCGCGGAAAAGTCGGCGCGGCCTCACCGGCGAAGGGTGACGGCTTGTCGGGATCGGGTGATGACTTCCAAGTGAGCGCAAGCTCCGAGACGTGGGGACACCTGCTCGCAGCAGTTCCTCCGTCGGGCTTCGTCGACTACATCGCGGCTGCCGCAGTCGGCGGTTTGGTGTTGAGCCCCGCGCACCCCGACGCCGAGCGTCATTTGGCAACGCGTCGCTTTTGTGAGTTGTTGCGCGCGGCAGTAAACGGCACCGACCCTGCGCCGAAGCCCGGTGGTTACACGCGTCCGCACGGCACCTTCGACAAGGCCGTCGGTCGTTACGTGCACCTGAACATCGGGGGCTACGACAATCGCGTGTACTTCGAGGAAGCCGGCCAGGGCATCGGTCTTCTGTGCCAGCACACTGCCGGTGCCGATGGCCGTCAGTTCCGCCACTTTCTGGAGGACGAGCGCATCACGTCGAAATACCGCGTCATCGTCTACGACATGCCGTTCCACGGTAAGTCGCTGCCGCCCGTTGAAAAGGCCTGGTGGGCCGAGCGTTACACGCTGACGCCCGAGAATGCGATGGCTCTGCCGGTGCAGTTGGCGCAGGTGTTGGGCCTCGACCGTCCCGTGTTCATCGGTTCGTCGGTTGGCGGAATGTTGGCGCTCGACCTTGCCCGTTTCCATCCCGACGAGTTCCGTGCAGTTCTTGCACTCGAGGGTGGACTGCACGCAGACATTCCCGAAGGTGCCCTGGAAGATTCGCAGGACATCGACCCTGCGAAGCACGCGGCGACGATGATGATGATCATGTCGCCGACGGCACCGGAGAGCTCGCGCCAGGAAACGCGGCTGCATTATTCGCAGGGCGCACCTGGTGCGTTCCCCGGCGACATCGACTATTACGCGGTCACCCACGACCTGCGTGGGCAGGGTCATCTCATCGACACACGGAAGTGCGCGGTGCACCTGCTGACGGGCGAGTACGACTTCCCGACGATTCCCTGGACCGAGTTGGCGGGTCGTGAGATTCCGGGGTCGACAATGCAGATCATGAAGGGCCTCGGGCACTTCCCGATGTCCGAGGACCACGAGGGATTGATGAAGTACGTGCTGCCTCTTCTCGACGGAATCGCGGCCAAGTGATGGCGTCGTTGAAAGGATGTGTGGCCGTGGTGACGGGCGCGTCGTCGGGTATCGGCGAGGCGACCGCGCGCGACCTGGCGGCACGCGGCGCAACGGTGGTGGCCGCGGCGCGGCGCGCCGACCGCCTGGCGAGCCTCGCCTCCTCGGTGGCGAACGTACATGCATTCGAATGCGACGTCACCGACGTCGCCTCGGTGCAACGCATGGTCGACGGCACCGTTGCGCAGTTCGGCCGCATCGACATTCTGGTGAACAACGCCGGCATCGGTCTCACCGGCCCCGCCGTGCAGGTCGAGTTGGAAGATTGGCGTCGTATGGTCGACGTGAATGTGATGGGCGTCTTGAATTGCACCCACATTGCGCTCAAACATCTCGTCGAGGCTGCAGCCGGCCCGCGCGGGGTCGCCGACATTGTGAACATCAGCTCGGTGGCCGGTCGCAAGGCGCTGCCGGGAAGTTCCGTCTATGCGGCGACGAAGTTCGCCGTGAACGCGTTCAGTGACGGTTTGCGTCAAGAGCTCGCATCGAAACACGTGCGCGTGTCCATCGTTGCGCCGGGGTTCACCAAGTCCGAGTTCATCGAACACATTCGCCCCGATCTGCTCGCCAAGATTCGCGCCAGCCTCGAGGCGATGCCCGCGATGACCGCCGAAGAGATCGCCGAGACCATCACGTTCTGCGTCACGCGGCCGGCGGGGGTGTCGGTGAGCGATCTGCTCGTTCGGCCGACCGAACAGGAGCGCTGACGGTGAACATCACCACCTGGATCGACGGGTTGAAGTTTCCCGAGGGTCCCATTCTCATGCCCGACGGTTCGGTCATGTTGAGCGAACTTCTCGGCAACAAGGTCGTCCAGGTGTGGCCCGACGGAACGAAGAAGACCGTCGCCGAACCCGAGGGGATGCCGAACGGGCTCGCGTTCGGACCCGACGGTTTTCTCTACTGCGCCAACATGGGCGGATTGTTGAAGCCCGGAATTCTCGGGTCGATGCCCGGAGTCGACGTGAAACGGTTGGCGTACCGCGGCGGAAGCATTCAACGCATTGACGTGACGACAGGCGAGTGCATCGACATTCTCACCGAGTGCGAGGGCCACGGATTGCGGGCCCCCGACGATCTCGTGTTCGATTCTTCAGGTGGTTTCTGGTTCACCGACATCGGCGTGACGGACCACGATTCGCGCAAGGCCGATGAGACGGGGATCTATTACGTGCCGTCCGACATGTCGAGCGTGAAGCGTGTTCTTCGATCGGCGGTGCCGACCAACGGCATCGGGATCTCACCCGACGGCAGCAGGCTCTACTGGACCGAGTACCTGACGGGGCGTCTGTTCATGCGACACATCACGGCGCCGGGCGTGTTGGCCGATCCCGATGTTCCGTTCGGCGACTGCATCTTCACCCACCCTCTGCCCGTTACGTGGTTCGATTCGTTGACCGTCGGAGCGAACGGCGAGATCGCCGTCGCGGTGCACAACGGATCGCCACAGGGGCGCAGCGGTGTCATCACGTTCAGCCCCGATGGTGAAGAGGTTCACTACATGGGCTTCGACGATGCGTGGACGACGCATGTGTTGTTCTCGTTCGAAGGACAACCGACGGCCTACGTGACGTTGTCGGGCACCGGGCGTTTGGTGTCGGTGCCGTGGCACTACCACCAGCTGCGTCCGTTGTACGGACCACGTTGAGGTGAGGTGACCGTCGTGGGTGTGGTGAACGAACTCGATGACGAGCTTCGTTCGATCCTGCCCGACGAATGGTTCACGTTCGCCGAGCGAGGTGATTGGACGTCACTCCGCGAGGTGCAGATTGCAATGGGCTCGCAGTCGATCGTTCGTGCGCTCGGTCGTGGTGGTTGGATTGCGCCGCATTGGGATGTCGAGCACGGTGGCCGCGGATTGTCGGAGCCCGATGCGGCCGCGGCAATCGCCCGGCTCGACGCGCTCGCGGTTCCGCGCATTCCGCGAGGGACGGGCTTCGTGCTGGCCGCGCCGGCAATCCGTCAGTTCGCCTCGGAAGAGACGAAGCGCCGGTTCCTGCCGAAAATCGTGACGGGGGAAGAGATGTGGGCGCAGTTGTTCAGCGAACCCGGCGCGGGTAGCGACCTTGCGTCGCTCGCATGCCGCGCGGTGCGCGACGGCGGTGAGTGGGTTGCCTCGGGCCAGAAGGTGTGGACGACCCTCGGTCACGAGGCAGACATCGGCATGCTGCTCGCCCGCACCGACCCCGATGCGCCGAAGAACAAGGGCATCACCTACTTCGCCGTCGACCTGCGTGCACCCGGAGTCGAGCTGCGACCGCTCATCCAGATGACCGGGGAGCACGAGTTCAACGAGATCTTCCTCACCGACGTGCGCATTCCCGACCTGTGGCGAATCAGCCCCGTGAACGATGGTTGGGCGGCGTCGAATGCATCACTCGCCGCCGAACGAATCACCCTGTCGGGCCAGAAAGCGGGTGGACCGCAGAAGCGCAGCATCCTCGGAGGCAAGACGATCGATGAAGTCGTCGCCTTGTCGCGCGATCGCGGTGTGAATGCGTCCCAGCGCGAGCGACTCGTGAACGCATGGATCAACGCAAAGGTGCTGGGTTGGACGGTCGGCCGCGTCAAGGGTCCTGCCGGGTCGATCACGAAGGTGATGAAGGCAAAGTCGAACCAGGACCTGCAGTGCCTCGCGCTCGAGATTCTCGGCGCGGACGGCCTGGCGTGGGAAGGCGATGTGAAGTCGGAAAACGCGAAGTACGTGCGTGAGTTCCTCCGCACCCGCGCGAATTCGATCGAAGGTGGAACGAGCGAGATTCAGCGCAACATCATCGGTGAACGCGTGCTCGGCCTGCCGCGTGAGCCCGACCCGTGGGTGGGGCAGGCATGGAAGGACGTTCCGCGGAGTTAGTCCTCGTCGAGGTCGGCCTGCAGGCGCGCCTCGTCTTCGTCGGTCCATTCGAAGTTCACGAGGTAGTCGACGATCTCCGGATCGGTTCCACGAAGAACGACGACATCGCCCGGTTGAAGCGTGCGCGAGATGGCATTCATTTCTGATCTGGAATCGACGAAGATAACTCTGCGCTCAATCTTCTGACTTACGGGATTCACGTCGAGTTTCTCCTTTTCGTTTGAATGATCGGTTGGGTTGTGCATGAAAGACATCGATTGAATCTGAGTTGATAGAGAAAATGACTTCGGGTGTGTGCGTGAAGTGGGTCAGGTCAACGGCGGGTGGCGAGCCAGGTGGCTTCCGCTTCGCCGAGTGGCGTCGATGGTGCGGCGTTGACCATGGGCCAGAGCTCTTCAGCGATGCGTCGGTAGTTGCCGCGCGCACGAAGTTCCCCGAGCAGCGCGTAGAGGCCGAGGTTGATGCGCTGGATGAACACGAAGGCGCGCGGGACCGACGCGTAGTTGGCGATGGGACTGGAACGGTCGAAGGTGTGGCGCACGATCGACGACGAGTATTCCGGAGTCCAGTGCATGACGTGGGACTCTCGCACGGGTGCGTAGAAGTGGGAGAAGTAGTCGCCGATCTGGTCGGTCGTGACGGGTGCATCAGCCTTCAGTAGGCCGGCGTCCTCGATGATGCGGCGGAACGCATCGACATCGTGGTTGATGGCCGCCGCCGAGATCATGTTCTTGAAGACGGTCATCTCGTCTTCAGTGAAGTGCTTGACGAGGCCGTAGTCGAGGAACGTGATACGAACGTTGTCGGGGTCGTCGAGATGAAAGATGTAGTTCCCGGGGTGTGGGTCGCCGTTGAACGCCCTGAAGCGATAGAGCGACCGAAAGACGTAGCGAAAGATCGCCTCGGCGGCGCGATCGCGCACATCCTGCGGTTGTTCCATCAATTCCGCCCACGAACTGCCGGTGACGAGGTCGGAGGTGATGACCCGCGCCGAGGAGAGATGCGTGTGGACCCGTGGCACGTTGACGAAGGGGTGGTTCGTGTAGAAGTCGGCGAACTCCTGCTGGTTCTTCGCCTCGCGGCTGTAGTCGAGTTCCTCGGCGAGCCGCTCCTTGATCTCGGCGACCATTTCGTCGGGCTCGAACGCCTTGAACCCGAATGCAAGAACTGCGCCGAGAAGGTCGGCATTCCTCAAGTCGGCAGCGATCGCGTCGGCGACACCGGGGTACTGCACCTTCACCGCGACGGCGCGATGTTCGTTCGATTCGGGGTCGACGATGATTGCGCGGTGCACCTGGCCGATCGAGGCCGACGCGATGGGTTCGTCGTCCCATTCGACGAAGAGTTGATCGACGGGGGCGCCGAACTCTTCTTCGATGACGCGACGCGCGAGCTCGCCGCTCATCGGTGGTGCATTGTTCTGCAGCTCGGCGAGAGCAAGCCGCAGTGGTTCGGGAAGCCCGTGGTCGAGATAGCTGGCCATCTGGCCGAGCTTCATGAGGGCGCCCTTCATGTTTCCGAGTCGTTCGGCGATCTCGGCGGCGTTCTTCATCTCGCGACTGTGGTCGAGTGCTTCCCTGCGCTCGGCCGATGCGAAGAGCTTCTTCGCGGCGGTCGTGGCGTAGTTCGTTCCGACCTTTACTCCGAGCTTGGCGATCTCGGCGTTGCGTCCGAGACGGCGTCGTGAAGACAGGGGAGAGTCGTGACGTGCCACGTGTTCAGACCTTTGCCCGTTCGACGGCGGATTTGCAGGCGCGGACGAGGGTCGGGACGAACTGATCGGCGGCCGCGTAGACCGCATCGTGGTCGGCATCGACACGGAATGCCTCGGCACGGGGGAGTGCCTCGAACAGTCGCATCTGCCGTTTGACGGGAACGACCCTGTCGCGCATGGTGATGACGACACTCGACGGAACATCGACTGTGCGGATCCAGTCGCGCGAATTGAACGAGCCGAGTGCACCGCCCGCTTCGAGAATGGTGCGCCAATCGTGCTGCTGCAGTTGCGCGGCGGCCCACGGTTCCCAATTGCTCACCTTGCGTTGCAGGTAGACGCGTTCGGTGATGCGTTCGCGGGTGCTCGACGGAGTGACACGCGCGAGGACACCCAGTCCGTGGAGTCCGAGAAACGAAAGCCGCTCCTGGCGGGTGGACGCGAAGTAGCCGGACGTTGCCGCGAGAACGAGCGCACGCACACGCGATTCGTGCCGCTTCCATACGAGCTGTGCAATCGAGCCACCCATCGAGTAACCGACCGGGATGAAGGTGGCGATGCCGAGATGGTCGGCCAGTGCGGCCGCGTCGTCGGCGCATGCGGCGAGGGTGAAGGGTTTGTTCGAGCGAATTCCGCGCCCGTGGCCCCGCTGGTCGGGTGCGATGACGCGGAAGTGTTCGCCGAGGGCCTGGTAACAGGTGAAGAAGTTGAGGTCGGCCGTGGCGGTCCACCCGTGCAACAAAACGAGCGTCGGTGCGTTCGGCGGGCCGGGGACCTCGCGGAAGAACATGGTTCCTCGGCCGGGGAGGGTGACCTCGCGTCCGGTGGGAAGTTGTGGGGTTCGCGGTTCGGTGTCGGTCACAAGTCAGTCGTGGTGTTCGACAGCAAGGATGCGCACGCGCAACTTGTTGCCGTTGGGGGCCTGGTACTCGACCCATTCTTCAACACGACGTTCCAACAGTGCCGAACCGAGCGGGGCCTTCGGGCTCATGATCTCGACGCCCTCGCGGCGTTCCTCGATGTGACCGATGAAATACCGTTCCGCCATGTCGTCGTCGTCGCCCTCGTAAACGATGGTGACGGTGCAGCCGATCGACACCTGGTCCTGCTCGCCCGCGGCGACGATTTCGTGGTCGTCGAGGATTGCCTCGAGCGTGCGGATGCGGGCCTCCATGTGACCCTGCTCGTCTTTCGCGGCGTGGTAGTCGCCGTTTTCGGAGAGGTCGCCCATCTCGCGCGCGCGTTCGATCTTTTCGGCCACCTGGATGCGGCCGCGCGTGGTGAGGTCGTCGAACTCGGCCTTCAGGCGGTCGTAGGCGACTTGCGTGAGCTGGTGGCGTGCCATACGCAAAAAGGCTACCCACGCCTTCGCCGTTAGCCTGCCCGCCTATGGCACATCGCATAGCAGTCATCGGCGGCGACGGCATCGGACCCGAGGTCACCGTCGAGGCATTGAAGGTCATCCGGGCCGCCGGAGTCGACATCGACACGACCGACTTCGACCTCGGTGGTGCGCGCTACCTCCGCGACGGCGAAATTCTCTCCGACGCGACGCTGAACCAGCTGCGCGACTTCGACGCGATTCTTCTCGGTGCGGTGGGGACACCCGACGTTCCGCCGGGGGTCATCGAACGCGGTCTGCTCCTCAAGATGCGTTTCGAGCTCGATCTTTATGTCAACCAACGCCCGTTCGTCGGAACCGCCCCGGGCCACACCACACCGCACGACTTCATCGTCATTCGGGAAAACACCGAAGGCCCGTACGTGGGCGAGGGTGGTGTTCTGCGCAAGGGAACGGCAAACGAGGTCGCAACGCAGGGAAGCGTGAACACGCGCATGGGTGTCGAGCGCTGCGTTCGTTACGCCTTCGAGCTGGCGTCGAAGCGCGAGCGCAAGCACGTCACGTTGGTTCACAAGACGAACGTGCTCACGTTCGCCGGTGACCTGTGGCAACGCACGTTCGACATCGTCGCGAAGGAATTCCCGAACGTCGGCACCGCGTACAACCACGTCGATGCCGCATGCATCTACTTCGTGCAAGACCCGCAGCGCTACGACGTCATCGTCACCGACAACCTGTTCGGCGACATCCTCACTGACCTCGGTGGAGCGGTCAGTGGTGGGATCGGTTTGGCCTCGTCGGCCAACCTCAACCCCGCGCGTACCGGGCCTTCGATGTTCGAGCCCGTGCACGGATCGGCTCCCGACATCGTCGGCACCGGCAAGGCGAACCCCACCGCCGCAATTCTTTCGGCTGCGCTCATGCTCGATTTTTTGGGTGAAAACGCCGCTGCGACGCGTGTTCGTGCGGCGTGTGCCGAACCGACGGCAGGTTCCACCGTCGAAATCGCCAACTCAATCGTCGCGCGCCTGACCGCCAAGTAATCTGCGAAGACCCGAAAGGATTCCCGGATGCCCACTCTCGTTCCCACGCCGAAAATTTGGATGAACGGCAAGCTCGTCAATTGGGACGACGCCAAGGTTCACGTGCTCACCCACACCCTGCACTACGGAACCGGCGTGTTCGAGGGTATCCGTGCGTACGAAACCGCCGAGGGCCCGGCCGTGTTCCGACTGACGGAACACATCGAGCGTCTGTTCCGCAGTGCGCACATTCTCGGGATGGACATCCCGTACACCGTGCAGCAGATCATCGACGCAACCAAGGAAACCGTTGCGTCAACCGGACTTCCGGGCTGCTACATCCGCCCGATCGCGTACTACGGCTACGGCGAGATGGGTCTCAACACGCTTCCGTGCAGTGTCGATGTCGCCATCGCATGCTGGCCGTGGGGCGCGTATCTCGGTGACGACGCGATGACCAAGGGCGTCCGCATGAAGATTTCCTCGTGGAAACGTCTCGACCACAACATGCTCCCGCCGGCCGCCAAGACCGTTGCGAACTACGCCAACTCGTCGCTCGCCAAGGTCGAAGCATTGAAGGCCGGCTACGACGAGGCGATCCTTCTGAACAACGAAGGTCTCGTCAGTGAATGCACCGGCGAGAACCTCTTCGTCGTCCGTGGTGGCACGGTCATCACGCCGCCGCTGTCGGCAGGCGCTCTCGAGGGCATCACCCAGGCCAGCGTCATTTCCATCCTCGAAGACCTCGGCTACAAGGTCGACAAGGGCAACATCGCCCGGTCCGACCTCTACATCGCCGAAGAAATCTTCTGCGTCGGCACCGCCGCCGAAGTGAGCGCCATCAACTCGGTCGACGACCGCAAGGTGCCCTGTCCCGGTCCCATCGCCAAGCAGGTTGCCGAGACCTACGGCAAGGCCGTCAGGGGGCAGATCCCCAAGTACAAGCACTGGTGCGAACTGGCGAAGTAGGCGTCCGTAGGGTGCCCTGCGGGGGCGTCTCTGTGCGCTTTCTGTGACAATCCCCAGACATATCCACAGCTGCCCCGGGTCTCCCCAGGGCCCTTGGAAGTGCAGGAAATTCGCGACTCCCATTGACGAAACGCGATTTTCGGGGGCAGACTACGCCCCGTGATGTCCACAGCCCGCACCGCTTCGACCCTCGGGTCCTTCGGCGTCGTCGCTGCCATCATCATTATTCCGTAGCGCACGGGTCACCCCGTGCGCAGCCAGCCGCCCACCGGGCGGCTTTTGTTTTTCCCGGAAAAAAGGAAAGTGACGAAAGATGAGCACCAAGAGCAACCAGACCGAGAGCAATTTCGTGGAAGTGTTCGACACGACGCTTCGTGACGGCATGCAGGTCGAGGGCGTGTCGGCGACGGTCGAGGACAAGTTGCGCATCGCCGAGCAGCTCGATTTCCTCGGCGTGCACTTCATCGAGGGAGGGTGGCCGGGTGCCAATCCGAAGGACATCGAGTTCTTCCGGCGTGCGAAGAACGAACTGAAACTCGCGAACTCAACCCTGGTTGCCTTCGGCTCGACACGCCGTCCGAAGGGCAAGGTCGACGACGACGTCACGTTGCGCAACCTGATCGAAGCCGAAACGTCGGCCGTGTGCATCGTGGCGAAGTGCTGGGACTACCACGTCGAGCACGCGCTGCAGACCACCCTCGACGAGGGTGTCGCGATGGTGGCCGATTCGGTCGAGTTCCTGAAGGCGAACGGTCGGCGTGTTCTCGTCGACATGGAGCATTTCTTCGACGGCTACAAGCGCAACCCCGAGTTCTCGTTGCGGGTTCTCGAATCGGCCGTCATGAAGGGCGCAACGCACCTCGTGTTGTGCGACACCAACGGCGGGTCACTGCCGCATGAGGTCGGCGAAATCGTTGCCGCGGTGCGCAAGCACATCGGTGGTGACGCGGTCCTCGGCATTCACTGCCACGACGACACTGGTTGCGCGGTCGCGAACTCGATCTCCGCCGTCGCCGCCGGTGTGCGCCACGTCCAGGGAACACTGAACGGTCTTGGCGAGCGCACGGGCAACGCCAACCTCACCACCATCATCCCGAACCTCCAGCTGAAGATGGGCTACCGCTGCTTGCCCGACGAGAACATGCCCAGGCTCACGCCGGTCAGCCATCACGTCGCCGAGGTGTTGAACAGGCCGATGAATCCGCAGGCGCCGTACGTCGGTGCATCCGCATTCGCCCACAAGGCCGGTCTGCACGTGTCTGCAATCGCACGCGCGAAGGACGCCTACGAGCACGTCGATCCCGAACTCGTCGGCAACGGCACCCGGTTCGTCGTGTCCGAAATGGCGGGTCGCGCGACCATCCAGATGAAGGCCGACGAAATCGGTCTGGCGATGGATGGCCCGGCGGTCAACCAGGTGATCGACGACCTGAAGCGCCTCGAACACGAGGGCTATCACTTCGAGGCCGCGGATGCTTCTCTCGAACTGCTGATGCGCCGTGCCGCGGGTTGGGAGTCCCCGTTCTTCACCGTCGAATCGATGCGCGTCATCACCGACGAGGCAGCCGACGGCACGTTCACCACCGAGGCAACCGTGAAGGTGTGGGTGAACGAAGAACGCTTCGTCCACACTTCCGAGGGCAATGGACCGGTGAATGCCATCGACTCGGCGCTGCGCGCTGCGTTGGGGCCGCGCTTTCCGCAGCTCGCGAAGATTCACCTCACCGACTACAAGGTGCGCATCCTCGACGGTGCGACGGCAACGGGAGCGGTGACGCGTGTTCTCATCGACGCGACGAACGGCGAGCGTTCGTGGACCACGATCGGTGTGTCGCCAAACATCATCCAGGCGTCGTGGCAGGCGCTAGAGGAGTCGCTCGTTTACGGCTTGCTCCACGGCTGACGGCTACTCTCGGGGACATGGCCGCACCGCGCTACGCCCCCGAGTTCACCGCCGGACAAACTCCCGCCTACGAGTCGCCCCAATATGTTCCCGGGTCATGGAAGCCCGGCCGCAAGGGTGAGATCGACGGCCGCCAGCCCGCGGGCAAGCGGCTCGGTTACCAGGGTCCCGACCAGGGTTTCGTGCTGAAGATCGCCGCTGCTCTGCGCCCCGAGATCAAGGTGCAGACGGGCGAGAACGTCGACGACGCCGTTCGCGGCAGCATCAATATCGCTTTGCGTCGCGCCTCGCTGTACGGTCGCGCCCCGGTCGTGCACGATCTGCGTTTGGCTCTCACGATTTGGGGTTGGCTCGACTCGTCACCGCCGTCAGATCTCGTCGCTGCCCGCAGGGCGTTGTTCGCCGGTGTTTCCCACGTCACTGCGCACTACGGCGAGGGTCGCCATATCGCCGACCTCGTGCCTGAGGCGACGCTGCGCATGACACCCGATGCGGCGCGCAACGCGATGCCGGATTCGTGGCGCGCCCTCACCGGCTCCTAGAGGGTTCTCGGTGTGAATTGACTCGGATTTCGCGACTGCGTGCACCGAGAAATCTGGCTCAGCGCTCCTGCAGCGCAATGCCCGCGATGATGAAGATGCCACCCACCAGGTCCCATCCCGTCGGGGTCTGGTCGAAGACCACGTAGCCAAAGAGACTCGAGACGATCGGCAACATCGCGAGGAGTACCGAGTAGTGGCGGACGGTGACTTTCCGAAGGATGCGCTGGTCGATTCCGTAACTCGTGACGCTCGACAACGTTCCGACCGCAAGTCCGAGGGGAATGAGCCAGAGATGCGATGCGACCGCATCGGCGTCTGAGAGGCCGAACGGAATCGTGAAGATCGTTCCGAAGATGAATGCCATTGCAAGGCCGTCGATTCCCGAGTGGCCGCGCGCAACCTTCGCCCCCGACACGATGTGAACGGCCCACGACGCAGCGGCAAGGAGAATGAACAGCACCCCAAGGGGCTCATCACCGATTTCCACTCTGCTCAAGATCGCGACGCCGGCGATTGCGCACACGAGAGCAATTGCATTGCGGCGGGAACGTGTCAGGACGGCCGCCACGGTGATCGGCCCGATGAATTCAATGGCGACGCCCTTGCCCAACGGCAGGCGATCGATGGCAAGGTAGAAGAACGTGCTCGTCAACCCGGTCGAGAGTCCGAAAACTGCCGCGGCACGCAACGATTCTCGTGTCCAGGATTTCGCGCGGAGTTTTCGTGGGCCTGCAATCGCGGTGGCGACCACCATCGCACCGAACATCCGTAGCCACGCAAGAGAGGCGGGGTTCGCGGTGTCGAATTGTGCCTTTGCGATCGCGTTACCCGAATTCAGCGCAACAGCCGACAGGAGAAACAGGATCTCCGGTTCGTACGTAGGGATTCTCGGTGTGTCGTGTGGCGAAATCCGAGTCAATTCACACCGAGAACCCTTTTAGTTGAAGAGGTCGGGGTCGGACGCCACGATGTCGTCCCAGAGTGGCTGAAAGTTGAGCCACATCGCCGCCTGGTGCGCGGTGTTGTTGCGCGTGTACTCGGCCCATTCGTGGGGAATCAATTTCGGCTTACCCGCGGCCTCGGCCATCAACTGGGCCTGACACGTGCGCTCCATCGTGATGAAGGCATATGCGGCGGCGTCGACGGTGTCGCCGGTCGTGAAGAGTCCGTGGTTCTGGTGGATGGCGGCCTTGTAGTTGCCGAAGCATTCCGCGAAGCGAATCCCATCTTCGATTTCGAACACCACCTTGCCGCCGACGTCGTCGATGAGGACGTGATCGTTGTAGAACGCGCATGAGTCCTGCGTGATGGGGTCGAGCAGGCGGCCGAGCGACGACCACGACTTGCCGTACACCGAGTGGGCGTGCGCAGCAGCGTTGATGTCGGGGCGGGCCTTGTGCACCGCGGCGTGCAACACGAAGGCGGCGCGGTTGACGGGGCGAGATCCGTAGACGACGTCGCCGTCGTGGTTGACGAGAATCAAGTCGCTGACGCTGATTTGCCGAAACGACATGGCGAACGGATTGACCCAGAAGTGGTCGGTGAACTCGGGGTCGCGCACGGTGATGTGGCCAGCGACACCCTCGGAGAATCCGAACTTGCCGAAGATGCGCAGCGCACCGGCGAGGCGTTCCTTGCGGTGACGGCGCTCGTCTTCGAAGTTGTCGAACTTGGGGATCGACACGAAGTCGAGCGGCTTCGGTGTGAGCGGGATTCCGTCGATCATGGGGACACTGGGTGCGTCGGTGACTGCCATGGCCCCAACACTACGCCTCTTCGTTGTGCTTTCTCGGCGCGAATCTTGACGCAGACTGCACCTCGCCGCGCCGCAAACCCTACGATTTGGGGTCTATGGCTGACCCCACCGCAGACGTTTCCGCTTCATCGACAACTGACTGGCCGAAGACCGACTCGGGTATTCCGATCGCGCCGCTCTACACCGCGGAATCACTGAACGGCTGGGACGCAGCCTCGCAGCTGGGTGAACCGGGCAAGCCGCCCTACACGCGTGGCGTCTACCCGACGATGTACCGGGGCAAGTTGTGGACCATGCGCCAGTACGCCGGCTTCGGCACCGCCGCATCGACGAACGAGCGCTTCAAGTTCCTCCTTCAGGCGGGCCAGACCGGCCTGTCGTGCGCCTTCGACCTGCCGACGCAGATGGGCTACGACTCCGACCACCCCCGCGCCGAGGGTGAAGTGGGCAAGGTTGGCGTCGCCATCGACTCGATGGCCGACATGCGAATTCTCCTGTCGGGCCTGCCCCTCGACAAGGTCTCGACGTCGATGACCATCAACTCGACGGGCGCGATTCTCCTCCTCATGTACGAACTCGTCGCCGAGGAACAAGGTGTTCCGGCCAGCGCCATCAGCGGCACCATCCAGAACGACCTGCTGAAGGAATACATCGCCCGCGGCACGTACATCTACCCGCCGCGGCCGTCGATGCGTGTCATCACCGACATCTTCGAGTACTGCTCGAAGCACGTACCGAAGTGGAACACCATCTCGATTTCGGGCTACCACATTCGCGAAGCGGGCAGCACCGCAGTTCAGGAAATCGCCTTCACCATCGCCAATGCGATCGCCTACGTACAGGCGGCGGTAGACGCTGGTCTCAAGGTCGACGACTTTGCGCCGCGTCTCAGCTTCTTCTGGAACGGCCACAACAACTTCTTCGAGGAAGTCGCCAAGTTCCGCGCCGCGCGGCGCATGTGGTACCGCATCATGACCGATCGCTTCGGGGCACAAAAGGAATCGAGCAAGTTGCTGCGCTTCCACACCCAAACCGGCGGCAGCACGCTGACCGCGCAGCAGCCGTTGAACAACGTCGTGCGCGTGGCCATCCAGTCGATGGCCGCGGTGCTCGGTGGTACGCAGAGCCTCCACACCAATGGCTACGACGAGGCGATCAGCCTTCCCACCGAAGAGGCCGCGCGCATCGCACTGCGTACGCAGCAGATCATCGGCTACGAAAGCGGTGTCGCAGACACGCCCGACCCGCTGGCCGGGTCGTACTTCGTCGAGAAGTTGACCGACGAAGTCGAGGCGCTGGCGTGGCAGTACATCGAGCGCATCGACGAAATGGGCGGCGCGGTCTCGGCCATCGAGCAGGGCTTCCAGATGGATGAAATCGAGCAGGCCGCCTACGAGTACACGAAGTCGATCGACGACGACGAGCGGGTCATCGTCGGTGTCAACAAGTTCAAGGTCGATGTCGAGCCCGAGCCGAAAGCGTTCCCCATCGACCCGAAACTGCAGGTCGAGCAGGTTGCCAGCCTGAAGAAGTTCAAGGCCGACCGCGACACGAAGTTGGTCGAGACGAAACTTGCCGACGTCACGGCCGCCGCGCGCGGAACACAGAACCTGCTGTACCCGATGAAGGAAGCGCTGCGCGCCAACGCCACGCTCGGCGAGGTCAGCGACGCCCTGCGCGAGGTGTTCGGCGTTTACCAGCCGTAGGCGGCGTCACAACCAGTTGACGTCGGGCGCGGGGCGACCCGGCGATTCGACGGCACCGGTTGGCCAGCCCAGATAGATCAGTCCGAGTACCTCGGTGTCGGAAGCGAAACCACACACGGTGTTGATCGCAGCATTCGCACCACGCATCGGCGAGCCCCACAACGCAGCGAGGCCGTGTGCGTGGGCGGCAAGCAGCATGTTCTGCACGCCGGCAGCAACCGCGTAACGGTTCTCGGCGGTGCGTTCGGGGCTGTCACCGGGTGCTGCACCGACTGCGATCACGAGTGGCGAACGCAGGTACTTCGCGCGGGTCTTTTCCACCTTCGGCGCGTCGTTGCCCTGTGCGGCCATTACGTCGGCGATCGACTCGCCGAGGGTCCGGCGCGTGTCGCCCGTCAACACCGCGAGCCGCCAAGGCCAGGTGCGCTTGTGGTTCGGCGCCCACGTGAGAAGTTCGAGCAACTCTTCGACGACGGTCCGCGGGACCTCGCGCTGGGCATCGATGAGCAGGCTGCTGCGCCGTGAACGGATGAGGGCCGAGAGATCGTCGGGCGTCATGTCAGTTCTTGTGGAGCGCGGCGTTGAGACCGCCCCACGTGCCCTGTCGCTGCACTGCCTCGACTGCGCCGGTGGTGCTGTTGCGGCGGAACAGGAGGTTGTTCGCACCCGACAGTTCGCGGGCCTTCACGGTGCCACCGTCAGGTAGACGAACGACCGTTCCGGCCGTCACGTAGAGACCCGCTTCGATCACGCAGTCGTCGCCGAGCGAGATGCCGAGACCGGAATTCGCTCCGAGCAAGCAGCGCTCGCCGACGGTGATCATCTCCTTGCCGCCACCAGAGAGGGTTCCCATGATGCTGGCACCACCGCCGATGTCGCTGCCGTCGCCGACGACCACACCGGCCGAGATGCGACCCTCGACCATCGACGCGCCGAGCGTCCCCGCGTTGAAGTTGCAGAATCCCTCGTGCATCACGGTCGTGCCGGCGGCAAGGTGCGCTCCGAGACGAACACGGCTCGCGTCGGCGATACGAACCCCGGATGGCACGACGTAGTCGGTCATTCGGGGGAACTTGTCGACGCCGTTCACCACGAGATGTGCGCCGCGCCGGGCAAAGTTCCACGAAATGCTGTCGAGCTGGTCGATGGCAACGGGTCCGTGGCTCGTCCACGCGACGTTGGTGAGCAACCCGAATGCGCCGTCGAGGTTCAACGTGCGGGGACGCGCAAGACGATGCGACAACAGATGCAGGCGCAGGTACACGTCGCTCGCGCTCTGCGGTGCGGCGGATGTGTCGACGACGATGCGAACCGGCTGGAACGTGACACCGCGTTCGGGGTCGCCCGGCGCAGCGCTGTCGATACTGCCCTGCGGCGCATCGGCGGGAACGGCGTCACCCCAACCGAGCGCGCGGAAACGCGTGTCGAGAACCGCACCGTCGGTGCCGATCGTTGCGAGGCCGACGCCCCAGGCGTTCTTTGTCATGTCGTGTCTCCTGTCGCGGTGAGGTGGACGAGGCTCAGTCGAGAACCTCGGGTCGCAGGGTGGGGAAGAGGATGACGTCGCGGATGGTCGGCACGTTGGCGATCAACATCGTGAGCCGGTCCATGCCGATTCCGAGACCGCCCGTGGGCGGCATGCCGAATTCGAGGGCACGGAGGTAGTCCTCGTCGACCGTTCCGGCCTCGGCGTTGCCGGCCTCTTTCGCGCGCTGTTCGTCCTCGAAGCGCAGGCGCTGTTCGACGGGGTCGTTCAACTCGCTGTAACCGTTGGCCAGTTCGCGTCCGCCGACGAACAGTTCGAACCGTTCCGTGAGGTGCGGGTCGTTGCGGTCGACGCGGGCGAGTGGGCTGATTTCGACGGGGTGACCCGTGACGAAGGTTGGGGCGATCAGTTCGTGTTCCGCCAGCGCCTCGAAGAGCTCCTCGATGATCTTCCCCGATCCCCACTGAGGTTCGGTACGGACACCGTGCATGGCGGCGAGCGCACGAAGGTCGTCGACGGGTTGGGACGGGTGCACGGCAACGCCGGTCTTCTCCTGAACGAGGTCGACCATGCGCACGCGTCGGAAGGGCTGGGCGAGGTCGACGGACGAGCCGTTCACATCGACGACAGTGGTGCCGATTGCATCGCGCGCCGCGGCAGCGAACAGTTCCTCGGTGATCGCCATCACGTCGCTGTAGTCGCCGAAAGCCTGGTACAGCTCCATCATCGTGAATTCAGGGTTGTGGCGCGGCGAGATTCCTTCGTTGCGGAACACGCGGCCGATTTCGTACACGCGCTCCATGCCTCCGACGATTAGACGTTTCAGGTGCAGCTCGAGTGCGATGCGCAGGTACAGACCCATGTCGAGCGCGTTGTGATGGGTGGTGAACGGCCGGGCGTGGGCGCCACCCGCCTCGACGTGCAGCACCGGGGTTTCGACTTCGATGAAGTCCTTCGCGGCGAGGGTGCGGCGGAACGAGGCGATGATCGAGTGGCGAACGGCGAAGGCGCGCCGTGCATCGTCGTTCGAGATGAGGTCGGCGTAACGCTGTCGGTAGCGGGTGTCTGTGTCGGTGAGACCGTGCCACTTGTCGGGCAGCGGGCGCACGGCCTTGGCGAGAAGTTCGAGACCGGACACCTTGACCGACAGTTCGCCTTTACGGGTCGTCATCACGGTGCCGTACACGCCCACCCAGTCGCCGAGATCGAGATCGCCGATGCGGGCGAAGAGTTCGTCGCCGACGACGGACTTTGATACGAACAACTGGATCTCGTCGTCACGGTCGCGCAAGGTGGCAAAGATCAATTTGCCCTGGTCGCGCTTCAGCAGGATGCGACCCGCAACCGCGACGGCGACCTCGGTTTCGGTACCTGCCTCGAGCCCGCCGTGCGCGGCGCGGATTGCGGCGAGGGTGTGCGTGCGATCGAAACGGTACGGGTACGGGTTGGTGCCCTCGTCGCGCATCGCGGCGATCAGGTCGAGACGACGGCTCCGCTCGGCCGCGAGGCCGTGTTCGACTTCTGCGGCGGGCGTATCGGGGGAGTCACTCACGGGTTCCCACGGTAGTGCGTGGGCCCACAACTACCGTTGTCGTTTGATGACGACGCGGCGACTCACGACGATCTTGGTCGCGGCGACGGTGTTGCTTCCCGCGGCAATCTCTTCACCGGTTGATGCCGACACGGCGAACGTCCCGTTGCCGGTGACGCGTGAATGGACCGCGCCGTTGAAGCACGCGATTTCCATTTCCCGACCGGGCGGAATCTCGCTCGCCGTCCGTGCACGCATCAGGGACGTTGCCTCGGACATCGGAGCCGAGGCGTACCCCGGGCGGGCGGCAATGGTCGGTCTCACGCTCGTGCGCCGCGAGGGTGAGGTCGTGCAGCGGGTCAAACGCGGGATGCAGGTGCCGATGTCGGTGACCGTGCAGCCCGACGAGGTGGTGCGCAATCTGATGTCGGTCGAGGCGGCCGATGCTCTCGCTGCCGGCGGAATCGTGATCGGGGAGAGTTCCGCACGGTACCGCCGGGCGCGAGTCGGCGATGTCGTGACGCTGCTCGGGCGCCGTCAACGTCCCCTCACGTTCACGATCGGCTTTGTCGCAGACGACGAGATCATCGGTGGCGGTGATCTCCTGGTGTCGCCGCAGCAAGCCGACAGATTGGGTGCGACGACCATCACGCGGTACACCGTCACGGGGTTCCGCAACCCGGATACGGCGGCGTCGGCGCTCGCTGCGGCGGGTTTCGTGAACGGAATGAACTACCGCGTGCGTCGTACCTGGGAGGGAAAGAATCCCGATGCGACGCTGGGTCTCGGCGAGGCGAAACTCCTCGTCGGGGAGTTCGCGTATTCGATGTCAAAGTCCGGCGCGATCACCGCTGATACCGATTGGATCCGATCGAACATCACTCCCCGGCGCTTCTTCGAGGGGATTCCGGTGCGCGCAGCGTGTCACCGTCGAATCTGGGCTCCCTTGCAGGGTGCGCTCAATGAAATCAAACGGGCCGGCCTCGACGATCTCATCGACGTCGACAACACCAACAAGTACGGCGGTTGTTTCTATCCGCGGTTGAACCGAATCTCCGGAGGGTTGGGGTATTTGTCACGGCACTCGTGGGGCATGGCCTTCGACTTGAACACGACGACGAACTCACAGGGGCGTCCGCCGAATCTCGACTGCCGCGTCGTGCGCATCTTCCGCGGTTGGGGATTCGCATGGGGTGGAAACTTCACGCCTGCCGATGGGATGCATTTCGAATACGTCGGTGAACGACGCGACAACATCGACTTTCCTTCGAAGTATTGCCCGAACGTCGTCAACCGCGACCGATAGCCTGCAGGTTGTGACACTTCGGTTCATCATCATCGGTGGTGGTCCGGCGGGAAACTCCGCCGCCACGTGGGCGGCACGACTCGGCGCCGAAGTCGTGATGATCGAACGCGAGATCGTCGGTGGGGGTGCGCATCTGCTCGACTGCATCCCCTCGAAGGCGATGATCGCAACCGGCGGCGCGATGAGCGCAACAAAGCGCTTTGCCGGCATGGGAATCGAGCAGCACGACGTGGAAATCGACGTCGACTCGTTGGCCGAGCGCATCGGTGGCATCGTCAACCGCCTGCAGGGCACCACGACCCAGCTGCTCGAGAGCCAGGGCGTGACGATCATCCGGGGTGAAGCCCGTTTCGTCGGTCCGAAAGAGGTCGCGGTTCGTACGGCCGACGGCGAACAGACGCTGCAGGGTGACGCCTTCCTCGTGGCGACGGGTTCGCGGCCGCGCATCCCCGATTGGTGCAAGCCCGACGGTGAACGCATCCTCACCACGCGTGATTGCTACCCACCGAAGGTGTTCCCGAAGAGCATCGCGGTCGTCGGCTCGGGCGTGACCGGCGTGGAATTCGTCCACATGTTCGCTTCGTTCGGCGCCGACGTCACCCTCGTCGTCAGTCGCCAACAGGTTCTTCCCGGCAAGGATCCCGAGGCAGCGGCCGCACTGGAAGATTCCTTCCTGAACCGCGGTGTCAAGCTTCTGAAGGGTGCGCGTGCCACAGCCATCGACCACCAAGGCGATGGTGTCGTGGTGAAGTGCGACGACGGACGGGAAGTTCGCGCAACGCACGCCGTGCTCGCCATCGGTTCCGAACCGAACGTCGAGGGACTCGGTCTCGACATCGCCGGCGTCGAGCTCGACCCCCGCGGTTACGTCAACATCGACCGCCACTGCGAAACAAATGTGAAGGGCATCTACGCCGCGGGTGACGTCAGTGGGAAGTTGCCTCTGTCATCGGTCGCATCGATGCAGGGACGAAAGATCGCCGAACACGTGATGGGTGCGAACCGCGCGACCCACCGCCATCTCGACTACGACAAGGCGGCGTCGGCCATTTTCACCCAGCCCGAAATCGCCGACGTGGGTCTTGCCGAGGCCGAAGCCTTCGCCGACGGCCGGAAGATCCGTGTCACCAAGGTGCCGTTTTCATCGACCGCCAAGGCGCTCATCCACAACGACCCACGCGGGTTCGTGAAGTTAATCTCCGACCCGAACACCGGCCAGGTGTTGGGCGGCACCATCGTCGGGCGTCACGCCGGCGAACTGATCAGTGTCATCGCGCTTGCGGTGACGGCACATCTCAAAGTGGCCGACCTGCTCGACACCCTCTTCGTGCACCCGGCTCTCGCCGAAGCACTTCTCGACGCCGCCGAATAGGCGGCGTCATGCCGGTTGAACACAGCCGCCGAATAACTGTTATTCGATGACGGCGACGATGTCGCCCGAGCCGACCGTGTCGCCGGCCTTCACCTTGATCTCTTTCACCTTGCCCGACTTCTCGGCCTGGATCTGGTTCTCCATCTTCATCGCTTCGAGGACGACAACGGCTTGGCCGGCCTCGACGTCCTGGCCGACTTCGACGAGAACCTTGACGATGGTGCCCTGCATCGGCACGACGACATCGCCACTGCCCGAGCCGCCCGCGCCACCGCCGCCCGACGACGCCGCGCGCGCCGGCTTCTTCGCCTTGGCCGGACCTGACGACGCCACCATCTGGCCTTCGGGGACCCACATCTTCACCGCGAAACGCTTGCCGTTGACTTCGACGGTTGTCTTGCGCTCGACGAGTGCTTCCGCTTCATCGCCCGAGGGTGCAGGGGCTGCACCGCCGACGTTGGAAAGATCGAGGCGCTCTTCGACCCACTTGGTGGAATGTTCGTACGCGACGAAGTCGGGGTGTTCGAGAATTGCGATGTCGGCGGGAATGGTGGTGTGCACGCCCTCGACCACCATCTCGTTCAGTGCACGAATCGTGCGCGAGATGGCGGTGTTGCGGTCTTTGCCCCACACGATCAACTTGCCGACGAGGTTGTCGTAGTACTGGCTGACGGTGTCACCCGATTCGTATCCGCCGTCGAACCGCACGCCGAAGCCGTCTGGCGTGACGAGTTTGGTGATGGTTCCGGGGGAGGGAAGGAACTTGCCGCCGGCCGGGTTCTCGGCGTTGATGCGGATTTCGATCGCATGGCCGCGACGTTGTGCGACCACCTGCTTCTGGGTCATCGGGAGTTTCTCGCCCGATGCGACGCGGATCTGCCACTCGACCAGGTCGATGCCGGTGATCGCCTCGGTGACGGGGTGCTCGACTTGGAGGCGGGTGTTCATCTCGAGGAAGAAGAACTCTCCGTCCTGGTAGATGAACTCGACCGTGCCCGCGTTGTAGTAGCCCACGGCCTTTGCCGCCTTGACGGCGGCCTCGCCCATCGCGTCTTCGACGCCGTCGGGCAGTGCGCCGGCCGGTGCCTCTTCGATCAGCTTCTGGTGGCGACGCTGCGCGGAACAGTCGCGCGTGCTCACCCACACGACGTTGCCGTGCTTGTCGCCGACCAACTGCACCTCGATGTGGCGCGGCCACGTGAGGTACTTCTCGACGTACACCTCGTCGCGACCGAAAAATGCCTTGGCCTCGCGCTGTGCAGAGTCCATGGCTTCCTTCACGTCGGCGGCTGCGTGGACCACTTTCATGCCCCGTCCGCCACCGCCGAATGCGGCCTTGATGGCCACGGGGAAGCCGACCTTCTTGCCGAAGTCTTCGATCTCCTTGGCCGACTTGGCGAACTCGGTCGTACCGGGAACGATGGGTGCTCCGCCGCGCTGTGCGGCGATGCGGCTCGACACTTTGTCACCCATCTCGATGATTGCCGCGGGCGGTGGTCCGATGAACTCGACGCCGAGTTCGGTGATCGCCTGTGCGAAGTCGGCATTCTCGCTGAAGAATCCGTAACCGGGGTGCACGCCGTCGGCGCCGCTCTTCTTGATGGCGTCGAGAATTGCCTCGGTGTTCAGGTAACTCTCGGCAGCGGTTTGTCCGCCGAGTGCGTACGCCTCGTCGGCGAGACGCACGTGAAGCGAGTTGCGGTCGAGTTCCGAGTAGACCGCGACGGTCTTGATCCCCATCTCTCGGGCGGCCCGAATGACACGGACGGCGATTTCTCCACGGTTGGCGATGAGGATTTTCTTGAGCACGAGTGACAATGTTGGTGCGATGGACGGGGTGAATGCGAACTGGCTCGAAAATGGGACGGAAAATGGGGTCGAACGGCACGGGCGGTGGCTCGTCCGGACCGTGGCCGAGACGGGGTCGACGAACGCCGATCTGCTCGCCCTCAGCGCCTCGGGGTTGCCCGATCGGGCCGTTTTGCGGACCGACCACCAAACGGCGGGTCGCGGGCGTCTGGGGCGCACGTGGCAGGCGCCCCCCGGAACCAACCTGCTCGTCTCGCTTCACTTCAGGCGTGTCCCCGAACCGGCCCACCGCGTGACGCAGGTGCTCGGCAGCGCGTGTGCGCTGGTGTTGCGTCGCGAGTTCGGAATCCCGGCGGGCCTCAAGTGGCCGAACGACGTCGTCGTCGCGAAAGGCGAGGTCGCAACGAAGATCGCCGGGATTCTCGCCCAGGCCGGAACCGTCGCGACCGATGGCCGTGTCGATGTGGTCGTTGGCATGGGACTGAACGTGGGGTGGGCTCCGCCACCCGACGTGGCTCCTGCGACATGCGTGAAAGCCGAAGCCGACGATTCCGTGTCGAAGGCGGACCCGCACGCGATTCTTCTGCGCATTCTCGATGTGTTCGACGAACTCGAAGCGTTGGGCGTCGACGAAGCATTTGCGACCTACGAAAACCTTCTCACGACAACCGGTTCGAAAGTCCGCTGCGAGCTTCCCGACGGCGAAGCCATCACGGGCCGTGCCCTGGGTGTCGAACGCGACGGTCGCCTGCGAATCGTCGACGAGTGTGCCGTCACGCACCGCATCGACACCGCCGACGTGGTGCATCTCCGAAGTACCGACTAGCGGCTACGTTGGTTTGACGTGAAGGCAACGCGATTCGTCATTGCCGCGTGTCTCGCGGCCGTTGTCGCGTTCGCGGGCGCAACGGGTCTCGTGTCGGGTGCGAAGAGCCAGATGAAAGACGTGAAGCGCAACACCGAGGTGGTCACCGACCTCGCCGCGCCGAACCCAGAATTCGAGAACTTCCTTCTGGTCGGGTCGGACAGTCGCGAAGGCATCGACCCGACGGAGTCCGACTTCAACGTCATCGGCTCGTCGGGCGACGTCGGCGGCCAGCGCAGCGACACGATCATGGTGCTGCGGCACGAGAAGAAGACGAGCACTCTGTCGATCACGTCGTTCCCCCGTGACCTGTGGGTGCGAATCGGCAACGGCGAGAAGTCGAACCGCATCAACGCGACGTACAACCTCGGCGCGGCAATGCTCGTTCGCACGGTCACCGCCAACTTCGGCATTCCCATCCACCACTACATCGAGGTCAATTTCCAGGGCTTCAAGGATCTCGTCAATGCCATCGGCGGTGTCACTCTGTGTGCGCCCTATCAGGCGCGCGACACGCACATCGGGTTGTGGGTCCGCAAGGGCTGCAATCGCCTCACGGGCATCGGCGCGTTGCGCTACGCGCGAAGCCGTCACTACCAACAGCGAATCAAAGGTGAGTGGGTGCTCGAAGGAACGGGGGACATCGGTCGTTCGGCGCGTCAGCGCGAGTTCATCACCCTGATGTTGCGGCAGGCCGCGAAGTACGCGGCTGCGAACCCGTTCAAGGCTGGCGACGTCATCCACGCCGTCACCTCGACGGTGACCGTCGACGCGAACCTCGACATGCCCTCGTTCCTGAAGAGCATGCGCCCCGCCGCCGACGGCAACATCGCGAACTTCGGACTCGAGGTGTACCAAGACACCGAGGCGGGCATGGCCGTGGTGAAGCTGGGCGGAAACTCGAAAGAAACCCTCGCCTTTTTTGCGGGCGTCGGCCCACCGCCCGGTCCTGCGCCTGTGCCGGCGGGCTGAGTCAGCGCACGCGCGAAAGCGTTCGGGCGAACTCGTCGGCTGACGCGGGCTCGCCGATCCGGTTGCCCTGCAGGTGATCACAGCCAAGGACACGAAGGCGCTTCATCTGTTCTTCGGTGCTGACCCATTCGGCGACCACGGTCATGTCGAGTGAATGGGCGAGCTGAATGATCGAGCGCACGATCGGGTCGTCGTACCCGTCGCGTCCGATGTCGCGCACCAGCGAGCCGTCGAGCTTCAGCACGTCGGCGGGGAAGTTGCGCAGCGACGAGAGAGACGAGAATCCACTGCCGAAGTCGTCGATGGCGATTCGGATGCCGGCGCGCTTCAGTGCGTTGATGCTGCGGCCGATGCCGGGGTTGTCGTCGAGAACCGTCTTTTCGATCACTTCAACGACGAGTTGCCCCGCTTCGAGGCCGGCATCGCGCAGTGCGGTGAGCGTGCGATCGACGAACGATGAATCGGTGAGCTGCTTCGCCGACACGTTGACGTGCAGTGCGAATGACCGATCGACGAGACCCGCGTCGATCCAACCGCGCAGGTCGCCGCACGCCCGCGCGACGACGAAATCGCCGAGAGGTCCGATCATTCCCGATTCTTCTGCGACGGGAATGAAGGTGGGTGGAGTGAGCTCGCCACGTTCGGGGTGGTCCCAGCGTAGGTAGGCCTCGACACCGGCGTTGCGGCCGGTGTGTGCCGAGACGATGGGCTGGTAGACGAGCCGCATTTGTCCGGTGGCGAGCGCACGCTCGAGGGCGTTCGTGAGGACCACGCGTTCGCGCGCCTCGGCGCGCATCGCCTCGCTGTAGACCTCGGCCCTGCCGCGGCCGCGTTGCTTCGCCCGGTACATCGCCGTGTCGGCGTTGTTCAGAAGGATCTGCGCCGCGTCGGCGGGTGAGTGTTCGGCGAGAAGCTGCTGGGTCGACATTGCGATGCCGATGCTCGCGCTCGTGAAGACCTCGGTGCCCTGCAGCACCATCTGGCCGGTGACCGCCTGGAGGATGCGATTCGCGATGTCGACGGCGATGTGCTCGTCGGTGACGCCGTCGCACAACACGACGAATTCATCGCCACCGTTGCGGGCGACGGTGTCGGACGGTCGGGTGGCGTTGACGATGCGCTTGGAGATGTTCGAGATGAGGACGTCGCCGACGTCGTGACCCATCGTGTCGTTCACGATCTTCAGGCGATCGAGGTCGACGAACATGACCGCGCACCCCGACTTCAGCGTTCGGTCCTTTTCGAGTGCCTCGGCGAGACGACGCAGAAAGAGGACGCGGTTCGGAAGGCCCGTGCGCGCGTCGTGGGTGGCCTGTCGGGTGAGTTCGTCGTGCAGTTGCTTGGTCTCGGTGATGTCGCGGGCGATGGCACTGAAGTGCTGCACCACACCTGCCGAATCACGCACGACCTGCAAGGTGAGGGCGAGCGTGCGAACGATGCCATCGGGACCACGGAAGCCGACTTCGCCCATCCATCGGTTCTCTTCGGGTCCGGCGAGGGTGGGCGAGGCGTTCAACACCTCGCGGGGTACCTGATCGCGGATCGCACGCAGGAACGTGTCGGCAACCGTGTCGTTGTCGGCGTCGGTGACTCCGACGAGTTGCTTGGCGCCGTCGTTGCAGAAAAGCATCCGACCTGCGCGGTCGAAGACCAGTACCGCATCGGCACTGACATCGAGCAAGCCGACGAGTTGTTCCGACAACGTGCGTCGCGTGACCATGTCGGTGTGGTCGGCCGCGGTTCCGACGTAACCAGTGAGCTTCCCCGAGGTGTCGCGCACGGGTTCGAGGTGAAGAGAGATCCAGCGTTCGTCACCGTCCGACGACAACAGTCGAAACTCGTGCGTGAACGCGCCTGCGAGTGGGCGCGTTTCTTCCCATGAACGCTCTGCAGCGGCCCGCTCCGTGGGGGAAGCGTTCACCCAGGGTGCCGAACCCACCACCATCGGTGCGCCGCCGAGCACGAGTGCACGAAACGCATCGTTGACCGCGAGGAGTCGGCCGTCGGGGTCGGTCTCGCAGACGGCGACGGGTAGGGAAGCGAGAACGCGGTCGATTCCCCAAGTTTTGCACCCGATCCGGCCGGCACCGCGGATTCGGGAACCGATGACTCAGGCTGTGAAGGTGACGGCCGCTGCTTCGATGGCTGCGGCGTAGATGGCGTCCTGCATCGCCGCACCGTCGTCGCCGTTTTGCACCTCGAGAACCTGGTCGAGGGCGTAGAGGGAAAGCGAGAACGCATGTGTCTCGCCCTCGGGCGGGCAGGGGCCGCTGTAGCCAATCGTTCCGGCCGAGTTCTTGGCCTGGACGGCGTTCGGGTCGACGCTTCCCGCGAGGAGAGCCGTAGTCGACGGGTCGATGTTCGCCACCACCCAATGGGTGAAATCGGGTGCATCCTCGTCGATGAGAACGAGGGCGAGGGACTTGGTGCCGTCGGGAACGCCCGTCCACGAGATTTCCGGTGACGCCTCGGGCCCGACGCACCGGTATTGGTCGGGAATCGTTTCGCCATCGGCCCACGGGGCGGTGAGGGTGAGGGCGGCGGACGAACCATCGTCGACCGTCGTGTCGAGAGTCGCGGACTCACCGCCATCGAGAACGGCGAGCGTCGTCTCGGGGGCGAGTGTCGTGGTGGTGAGTGACGACGCGATCTGGGCGTCGGTGGGGGCCTGCATCTCGCGGCCGTCGTCGGTACTGCACGCCGTGAGCAGTGCCACGCACATGATCAGTGCTGTGCAGGGGAAAGCGAACACGACCGGACGACGACCACGCATACGCCGAGCCTATGGGACCCGCCAGTAGCCTGACACGCCATGGACGGCGAGCAACTGTGTCTTCTCACGGTGCACGCACATCCCGATGACGAAGCGTCGAAGGGCGCTCCGACCCTGGCCAAGTACGGCGCCGAAGGCGTGCGCACCGTGCTCGTCTGTTGCACGGGCGGGGAAGAAGGCGACGTCAACAACCCGCGCCTGAAGGAACCGGGTCAACCGTTCCACGGTCTCGAGGGCGAGGCGGAAAAGGCGCTCCTCGCCGAATTGCGTCCGGTCGAGCTCGCCCGGTCGGCCGAGGTGATCGGTTTCAGCACCGTTCACATGCTCGGTTACCGCGACTCGGGGATGCAGGGAGCCGACTCGAACAACCATCCCGAGTGCTTTCACATGGCACCCCTCGATGCCGCGACCGAACGTCTCGTTCGCATCATCCGCACCGAGCGTCCGCAGGTCATCATCACCTACAACGACGATCAATCGAGCTACCCGCACCCCGACCACCTGAAGGTCCACGACATCTCGATCGCGGCCTTTCAGCGCGCCGGCGATCCGACGTGGTATCCCGACGCCGGACCCGTGTGGCAACCGGCGAAGATGTACTACACGCTCTGGTCGCGGATGCGACTGATGGCATTGCACGAGGGAATGTTGAAGCATCGCGGTGAATCACCCTTCGACGACAAATGGCTCGCCCGCGCCAACCAAGATTGGCGCATCACCACACGCCTCGACGTCGGCAACTACATGTACGCCCGGTCGGGTGCGCTGCGTGCCCACGAGACCCAGATCGACCCCGACGAGCCTTTTTGGTTCGGCCTGTCCGACGAACAGCTGGCCGAGGTGTACCCGTGGGAAGACTGGGTGCTTGCGCGCAGCATCGTCGAGGGACCACAGCCGGGGACATTCGAAGACGACCTGTTCGCAGGGGTGCGCGGTGGGAGTCCCGTGGTCGATCTCACCCCTCTCGAGCGGCTGCCGTAGGCGATGACCATGACACCACAGGCATCAGAGGCACCACAGTCGAGCATCCAGTACCGCGTCGCGAAGGGCAAGAAGGAAGAAGTCGTCGAAGGCTCCGACGACGCTGCGGTCGTGGTGTCGATCGCGGCGGGTGATCTCGAACTCGGCGCCAACGTCGCCTACATGCGCGGGAAACTGAAGGCGACCGGTCACACCGGGGTTCTGTTGCGCGCACTCGCGAGCGGTGAAATCGATCGCGGACTCAGCGCGATCGCATCGCGTCTCTGACGCGTCGGTACCCCACCATCACCGCGCCTGATTGTTCGATCGCCTCGCGAAGCGTCGGGTCGTTCACGACGAAGTTGTGGTCTTCGATCCAGCCGAGGGACACGTCGCCGAGCGCGCGCACCTCGGCGGTGTCGATCGCGGGTTGCACGTGGATTTCGGTGATTCCCGGCTGCAGGCCGGCAAGGTCGCCCAACACCCGTTCGCGACTGCCCGCGCGCCAGTCGTGGTTGAAGTAATCGGGGAAGACGACGCCCTCGTCGTGGGCCAGTTTCCGGAAGGGGAATCCGGCGTCGCGTTCGTCGATCGTCGAGGGGAGCCTGATCGGCAACCGGAACTCGACGGCGAGGTCGAGATAGACGTCGAAGAATTCGGGTCGCAGCGTGATTGCCGTGAGGTGCGGTGCAAGATGCGTGACATCGATTCCCCACGCGATGGCGCGTTCGATCTGGGCACGGCACTCGCGACGCACTTCGGCGATGTCGGCATGGTCCCACAGGTCTTCGATGCTGCTGGGAAAGCCACCATCGCCCGAGAGGAGCGACGGTGCGTGGGTGATGGGCCCCCAACGCAGGTTGTCGTGTTCGGCATTCAACGTGAGGTGCACGCCGATGTCTTCGCCGCGGTACATGTTGGCGGCATGGCGCGCCCAGGGTGCGGGGACCATCAGCGATGCGCACGTCGCAACCCCCTTGCGCAATGCGTCGTACACGCCGATGTTTGCCGCGTGACACGAGCCGAGGTCGTCACACGAGAGAATGACGGCGCGCGCGTCGCGTGACAGACCCATGGCCTCGAGCAGGCCTGCGTCGTGGGTGTGCTGCGTCATCGACCACAAACTAGTCGTGTCAGCACGCACCCCACAGTCCCCGGTCGGCGTCCCGCGCCTCCCACGCTGCCGCAGCAAAGTCGGACTCGTGCGTCGTGTTCGGCTCGAACGGGTAGGGACGGGCGAAACCGAGGCGAACGAGTTCCAGGTTGAAAAAGACATTCGTGTCGGCGAGGTACACGTAGGCGAGAAGACGTCCGTACCTATCGCGTGCCTCGATGTCACGGACGAGTCGTACCCGCGTTCCTTTCGTCAGCACGCTCGCCGTGAAATCCGAGGCTTCGGGGCCCCAGCACTGCACGCCCTTCGTCGGGTGCTTGGTTTCGGGCGTGTCGACTCCGATGAGGCGCACCTTCTCTTTCGCGCCACCCACCTCGACCGTGAACGTGTCGCCGTCGGAAACGGAAACGACGACCCCCGTGTTGGCGGAGGTCGTCGTTTCGGATTCGCTGGTATTCGTGGCACCAGAGCACGAAACCGCGAGCGCGACGACGGCACACAGTGCCGTTGCGATCACCGGTCGGTGTCTCAGATTCGTTCGATGAGCGTTCCCGTACCGAGGCCACCGCCGCAGCACATCGAGATGATGCCGTAACGGCCACCCGTGCGCTCGAGTTCGTACAGTGACTTCGTCATGAGGAACGCGCCGGTTGCTCCGAGCGGATGGCCGAGTGCGATCGCACCGCCGTTCGGATTGGTGACTTCCGGATTGGCACCCGTCGCCTTGGCCCACGCGAGGACGACCGATGCGAACGCTTCGTTGATTTCGAAGTTGTCGATTTGGTCGATGGTGAGACCATTGCGGGCAAGGAGACGTTTGGTCGCGTCGATGGGTCCTTCGAGCATGAGAACGGGGTCGACACCGACGAGGCACGTGTCGACGATGCGGGCGCGTGCCTTCAGGCCGAGCGCCTGCGCGCGCGACGCAGTCATCATCAGAACCGCGGCGGCTCCGTCGGAGATCTGCGACGAGTTGCCCGCGGTGTGCACGCCGTTTTCGCGCGCCACCGGTTTCAGGCCGGCCAACGCCTCGCGTGTCGTGTCACGCATACCTTCGTCGCGGTTCACCTTGTGGAAGGTTCCGGAAGGCTTGCCTTCCTCGTTCAGGTCGGGTGCGGTGACTTCGACCCATTGGCCCGCGAAGCGGTCTTCGTCCCACGCGCGCGCGGCGCGCTGCTGGCTTTGGAAACCGAACGCGTCGGTGTCGTCGCGAGTGATGCCGAACTTGTCGGCGATGCGCTCGGCGCCCTCGAACTGCGACGTTGCCTCGTACTGTCCGAAGTACGCCTTCGGAATCGGGACACCGAGGCCGAGCTTCTTCGACGAGTTGATTCCGATGGGAATGCGACTCATCACTTCGACGCCGCATGCAATGGACACGTCGACGACACCGCTCGCGACGAGTGACGTGGCGAGGTTTGTGGCCTGCTGCGACGAACCGCACTGCGTGTCGACCGTTGTTGCGGCGGTGGAAAGCGGAAGGCCCGCTGCAAGCCACGAGGTGCGGGTGATGTTGAAGCTCTGCTCGCCGACTTGGCTGACGCAGCCTCCGACCACCTGCTCGATTGCCGACGGGTCGATGCCCGAACGCTCGACGATCGCTTTCTGTGCGACACCGAGGAGGTCGGCGGGGTGCATGCTGGACAGTCCGCCGCCGCGGCGGCCGATGGGGGTGCGTACTGCGTCGACGATGACGACGTCTTCTCTGCTGCTCATACGGTCATCCTATGCAGGTACCGTGGACGGCGTATGAGCCGACACGCAGAAGTTCCGCGTCTTGTTCCGTCGATCAAGCCGGCGGCACACGCGCGCCGGAATCGCTATTTCCACGTCGTTGGCAGCAACGTATGGGAAGCCGAGGAACCCGCGGCGAGCGACTGGCACATCCACTTCATCGGGATGATGGGCGACGTCGCGGTGTGGGCCGTCGATGTTCCGCACGGTCTCGACCCCGCCGACGGCGCATCGATCGACCTCTTTTCGTTCCACGGCCGTAGTCACGAAAACGACTGGCTCGCCGCCGGTCGTGCGGTGCAACTCGTCGAGTGGGCGCGCACCCACAAGTTCTGCGGCCGGTGCGGTCAGCCGACGCAGCGACTCGACGGCGAGCGTGCGATGCGTTGCGCGGCATGCGGGCTGATGGCGTTCCCGCGTCTCGCACCGGCGATCATCACATTGGTGACGCGCGGTGAAGGCGACGCCGAAGAAGCGCTGCTGGCGCGTGGTGTCCAGTGGAAACAACCGATGTACTCGTGCCTCGCCGGATTCGTCGAGCCGGGCGAGACTCTGGAAGAGGCGGTGGTTCGCGAGACCATGGAAGAGGTCGGCGTCACCGTGGGTAACGTCCGCTATGTGCGCAGCCAACCGTGGCCGTTTCCCCATTCGCTCATGTTGGGCTTCCGCGCGGACTGGCTTCACGGCGACATTGTGTGCGATCCGGTCGAAATTGCGGATGCGCAGTGGTTCCGTCGCGACGAGATCCCGATGATTCCGCCCGGCATCTCCATTGCCCGTCGACTCATCGACCTCTGGTTGCAAGGAACTAACGTCGGTTCATGACCGACGACAAGTCCCCGCAGTCCCACCCGAAACCAGATCTCGGCCGCATCGGCCTGTGGAGCGGCTCGCTCGACGGTGTTCCCGGGTCGCAGGTGCGCGACGTGCTTCAGGAAATCGAGGGTCTCGGATTCGGTACCTACTGGTACCCCGAAACCGTCGGTCGCGAGGCTTTCGTGAACGCGACGTTGATTCTGTCGTCGACGTCGAAGCTGAAGGCTGCGACGGGTATCGCGAGTATCGCCGCACGCACGGCGATGGCGATGCAGGCCGGCTGGAAGGCGCTGTCCGAGGCGTTCCCTGAGCGATTCGTGCTCGGCATGGGTGTGAGCCACGGGCACATGGTGACGAAGCTGCACAAGTCGTCCTACGAAAAGCCGTACTCGACGATGGTCGAATACCTCGACAACATGGACGGCGTCCCGTACTTCGCGGTGCCGCCGAGCGGGCCGATGTACCGCGTGCTCGCAGCGCTCGGTCCGAAGATGCTCGAGCTGTCGCGCGACCGCACGTCGGGTGCCCACCCGTACTTCACGACACCCGAGCACACCGCGGAAGCACGGGCGATTCTCGGACCCGACAAGCTTCTTGCGCCCGAACAGATGGTGATCTTCGAGACCGATGCCGACAAGGCACGCGAGACGGCGCGCAAGAACATGTCGGTGTACACGCGTCTGCCGAACTACGCCAACAACCTCATGCGTCTCGGTTTTTCGGCCGATGAAATCAAGGACCAGTCCGACAGGCTCGTCGACGAAATCGTGTGTTGGGGAACCCTCGACAAGATCGCGGCCCGCATCAAGCAGCACCACGACGCCGGTGCCGACCACGTGTGCGTCCAGGTTCTGATGCACGACGGCAAGGCCCTGCCCACAGCCGAGTGGCGCGAGCTGTCGACCCTGTTGAAGTAGGGCCGATGACGACGTCGTATCTCGACCTGCGCGGTCGCAATCACCTGCACGTGCTGTCCGACGAAAACGCGCGATTCATTGCCGCCGCGCGTGACGCGGGTTGGACCGCCGAGGTTGCGGCGTGTCCGGGTTGGAACGTCGCCGACTTGGTGTTCCACATGTGCAAGGTGCAGGCGATGTTCCACGGCATGTTGACAACCGGTGCCGCCAGCCCCAAGGACCTGCCGCGCACCGAACGACCCACGTCCGACGACGGCCTCGTCGAGTTGTTCACCGCGGGTGCCACGCGGCTCGAACGTCTTCTCGAGGCAACGGCCGACGATTCGCCCGCATGGACGTTCATCGGAACCCAGCCCGCGGCGTGGGTGAAGCGCCGTATGGCCCACGAAATACTCGTGCACCGCTTCGACGCCGAGATTGCTAGTGGCGCGCTGTCGCAGACCGACGAAGTGGTGTGCGCCGACGGTATCGACGAGAAGTTCGGGGTGTTTCTTCCGTGGTTCGGCGAGAAGGTGACGTTGGCCAACACGGTGCACCTGCACTGCAGCGACACCGACGGCGAATGGATGCTCGGCCCGGGAGGTGGTTCGGTGCGCGTTGCCCGCGAGCACGGCAAGGGTGACGTCGCCTTCAACGGGCCGTCACAGCTGCTGCTTCTCGCGTTGTGGCGACGAATCTCGGTCGACGAGGCCGTCGACGCCGGCGCCAAGGTGTTCGGCGATCGCGCCGTTCTCGACGCATTCGTCACTGACTTCGGCGTCTGAGCTACTGGGCCGAGCGGGCCGTCGATCGTGTCGAAACGTTCGACTGCCGCGGCTTCGGCTTCGGTTTGATCGTTGCGCGCTTCCTCGATGCAGTGACCGGCGGGGTGGAGGTCTTCGCCACCACACCGATCGTGACTGCGGCAGCCGATTCGGGTCGAGTCACCTCTACCGATGTTTCACCGATGGTCACCGGTGAATCGAGCTGCACGGCGGGTGGGGTCGGCACGACGACGGGAACCGGCGCAACAGGCTCGGCGCGACGCTTCAAGAGCTTGCCGACAGGGGTTGTGGTGGTGAAGCTGATTGATCCGCCCGTGGTGGTGCCGCGAGCGTTCACGGCAACGAGGCGCGCGTAGTACGTGGTCGAATCGAGGAGATCACTGATGTCGAGGGAGACTTTCGACTGCGCACCCGGAGCAACGGTGCCGGCAAACCATTCGTCGTGGTTGGAGAACGACTCGTCGGTGTCGACCTGGAGAGTGACCCGAGTGGCGAAGTCGTTCGGGTCGACTTGGGCACGCACCGTCACCGTGGTGTCGCCGATGTCGTGGGACTGGAGGGCGGCGACCACCGGAGCGCCACCCATGGTCGTGAAGGAGATGTCGCTGCGCTCACCCATGCCAACGGCGTTGGTGACCGCCACCTTGACGTCGTAAGGGGTTGCCGGGTCGAGGTTTGACAAGTCGAATGACACCGTCGCGTTCGATGACGGACCGACCTCGCGACTTTGAATGGTCCACCCTGCATCGGATCCGTGCTTGCGGTGCGCGACGGTGACGTTCGCGACGAGCAATCCCGTATCGACCCCCACAACAACGCCGGCGGCACGCCGCCCGCCCTTTGCAGTGACGGAGAGGATGGTGGGTTTGTCGCCGAGCGTGGTGAAAGAGATGATCTCGCCTGTGGTGGTTCCGACTTCGTTCGAGGCGCGCACTCTCGCCCAGTACGTGGTGCGCGGTGCGAGTGCAGAAAGCGTTGCGGACAGATGTGCGCTTCCGGTTGCCGAACCGAGCGGTGTCACCACGGTGTCGGTGGTGAGTTTCGGATCGGTCGAGTACACCACCTCGACATTCGTCGCAAGAAGATTGCCATCGACCGACGTTTCGACTCTTGCCGAGTCACCGCCGACTTGCGCGATGGATGACGTTGCGACGATGGGCGGCCCACCGAGAGTGGTGAATGTCGTCGCGTCCGATTCCCCGGCACCGAAGATGTTCGTGGCGCGGGTCTTCACGAAGTACGTGGTCGCCGGGCGAAGTCCGGGGATGCGGGTTGCATAAGTGACGGGCGCGAAGACTTGGCTGAGCTCGGCCTGACGTGAGCGTGGCACCGTGACGGGAACCACGCGGGGCGAGCCGAAGTCGGGCGTCTCGGCGACGAGGAGTACCACCGTCGACGCGGCGCCGTTCGGTACGAACGTTCCCGTGATGTCGACCGCGTGCGTGGAGCCTGACGAGACCGCGGGAATTGCGGGGTCGGGTGTGCCGACGCGAAGTATTTCGGTCGGTGTGTAGACCGGTGCTGCGGTTCCGACGCCGCCGCTGCCGAACAGGTTGGAGCCCCAGCACAAGACGCGGTTGTCGGCGGACGTGATGCAGGTGCCGGACAATCCGATGGTGAGGTTCGTGGCGGACACTCCGGCGGGCAGCGCCGCGGTGCGGATGGTCTTGCCGCCGTACGTCTGGCCCCAGCCGAGAGCACCGCCGGTGTTTTCGCCCCAGCACAGCACGACACCAGCGGTGGTGATGCCACACGTGTGGTACCAACCCGTGCGGATGTCGGTGAGTCGGATACCCGCATCGAGCGCAACGGCTCGCGGAGTCGCACTGTTGTCGTACGTTCCATCACCGAATGCGCCGCCATAGTTGCGTCCCCAACACCAGCCGCCGCCCGTGGTGTCGAGACCGCACGTACGCCCTAGGCCACCGCTGATCGAGGCCAGCCTGACGTCGGCCGGAAGAGCGACACGGACGAACACCTTCGTCGACGAAGTGAGACCATTGCCGAGTTGTCCCGCGCCGTTGCCGCCCGTGCAGTACGCCGTGCCGATGGTGCTGACGACACACGTGAATCCCATCCCCGCCGAGACGTAGGCGGGTGTCGCCGAGTCGGGGAGTGTGATCTGAACGGGAAGGTGCGTGTATTCCTGGTCTCCGGTGCCGAGTTCGCCCGACAGCCAGTCGCCGGTACAAAAGAGTCGGGCATCCGTCGTGAGTGCACACACCTGAGACCAGCCGACGCTCAACTGATTGACGACCACACCGGCGGGAAGTGCCATCCACCCGCCTCCGCTTTCACCCCAGCAGTAGACGCGACCCGATTCGGTGAGACCACAGGAAGTGAAGTACGAACCGGCCTCGATGCTGCGGAACCTTTCGCCTGCGGGCAACGGAACAATCGAAGGTGCGTACACCGTGGCCGAGCGGTCGTTGGTTCCGAGGCTGCCCGAGTAGTTCCAACCCCAGCACAGACCGACGCCGGTCGTGGTGACGGCACATGCGCGGTGGTAGCCCGTTGACACGGCGGTGTACGTGAACGGTGCGGCCTGCGCGGGCGAGGCACCGACCGCCACAACGGTGACGGTTGAAGTCGAGAGGCCACAGAGAAAGAGAATGCAGCGGACTCGGACGGTTTTGGATCCCATGGCGTCCACCGTACGGTGCGGGTGAGGCACCGAAGGTTGGGCGCGTGTTGCGGTTGTGTTGCCGTCGGGAGTCTTCGGCTACGCGCCGAAGACGCGGGCCTGCAGTTTGCGCATGCCGCCGAGCCACCTCGCGTGCTGCGAGGCGCGGGTGGTCATGTACGTCTCGACCTCGGCGTGGGGCAGCACGAGGAATCGTTCGTCACGAACCGCGGCAACGGTGAACGCAGCGACGTCCTCGGGTTCCAGAACCGCACCCGCTGCTTTCACGACGTCTCCCGCCGAGGCGAAGTCGGCACCCGACTTCGACGGTTTGTCGGGGTTCAACATGTTCGTGTTGACGCCCTGAGGGCACAGGCAACTGACACGCAGGCCGCGGTCGTGGTACGTGATCGACAGCCACTCTGCGAATGCGACCGCAGCGTGCTTGGTGACGGAGTACGGGGCCGAGCCGATCTGGGCAAGCAAGCCTGCCGCCGATGCTGTCGAGCAGAAGTAACCGTTTCCTCGTGCGAGCCATTCGGGGAGAAGAATCTCGGCGGCATAGCGATGCGCGTGCACGTTCACCGCAAAGCTTGTTTCCCAGTCGTCGTCGCTCGAGTTTTCGAGGTCGGTTCCCATGCCGACGCCCGCGTTGGCGAAAAACAAATCGATTGCGCCGAAGGTTGCGCGCGCGTGCGCGATGACGGCGGAGTTGCCGTCGCGGGTACCGATGTTTGCCGCAATGGCGGTAGCCGAGTTCGTGCGTCGGGCATTCAGGTCGTTGCAGACCGCAACGAGGCGCGACTCGTCGAGGTCGGTGATGGTCACGCGCGCACCGGCTGCGTGGAACTCTCGCGCGAGAGCGCGGCCGATACCGCCTGCGGCTCCGGTGACGACGACGTGTGACTGCGGCGAGATGTCCATGAGGCGACGATCGTAGGTCGTGAATTCCGTCGGTTTTGACACGATTCCGAATTGACGCGTCCGACGGGAGGCCTGTGGGTAATGTCACGGTCAGTCGGCGGTGGGGCTCCTCGTGCTTGCTGCTAGACAATGACAAAAGGAGCTGCCGTGAACGCAACCATCGCCGAGACGACCGAAGACCAAAACACGACCGGTGCGATCGCCGAGGCTCTCGCCATCGTCGACAAGGCGCTCGCAGAGATGCTGCGTCGCGAGTTGGTTTCCAGCGGCGAAGTCGCCGACCTGTTGCTCGACCTCAGGTCGATTTTGTCGGCGGCTGCGAAGCCCGCCGCCACCAGCGCGGTTTCCTGACCTTCGCCGGTTTGCCGGCTGTGTCGTCCGTCGGTCCGGCGGTCTCGGACGACGTTTCCCTTGTCGCTGCTACCGTCGGCTTCGGCGCGAAGTTCGCGATCCGCCCGAACGCCTCGTCGATGCAGGTACGCAGCAGTTCGGGTTGTTCCACCGCCGCAGTGTCGACGTGCAGGCCCATGTCGAGGTTGCCGTCGTTGCTGAGGAGCGTGAGGTTGAATGCCACCCCGCCAAGCGGGCCAACCGGATGGTTCGCGGCGATGCGCGCACCTGCGATGTAGAGCGGTATTCCGGCTCCGCGCACGTTGGACGTGGCGAAGTCGACCGTCTGGCTCTGGGCGCGGGCCAAACGCGTGAGGACCGAGATGGGAAGCGCCTGGGCCAGGCCCGCCAGAGTGTCGAGGCTGGCGTCGCCCGAGCCGGCGCGTACCGAGGTCGTCATTTCGTTGATGGCCGCGAAGCGTTCTTCGACGGGCATCTCGCCGGTCGGCACGAGCAAGCGCACGAGCGTGAAGGCGTTCGACGCGGATTCGTCGGTACGGGTGCTGACGGCCATCGACGTGCGCAGTGATTCCACGGGTGCGCCAAGCCGGCGGTGGTATTCGCCCGCGGCATCGGCAGCCGCAGTGACGAACGCGGTGTTCAGCTTGCCGCCGAGAGCCTGCGAGGCCTCGCGCATGGTGGCGTAGGGAATGGAAAGTGCCTCGAGGCGTCGGCCGAGCGAGCGCTTCGTCCAGAGCGGGCTGCGCGCAGGGTCGGTGTCGCCGAGTTGCTTCATGACCGCCCGCACGTTGGCTGCCGTTTCTGCGCCGGTCGACGGGAGGCTGGCGGGATCGCTGAGTGCGTCGCGCACCTGCTTCACGAACGAGAGGGGAATCCGCAGGGCGTCGCCGAGCGCGGCGCGCAGAACGTCGGCCGATTCGTCGTCGGGGTGGGTTTCGTCGACCGATTCGGGTTCGGGAAGCGGCGCGGGTTCGGGTGCGTCGCGTTCGAGGTCGATGAACTGCATCGACAGGAGAACGCCGCCTTCGCCATCGGTGATGGTGTGGTGAATCTTGCTGATGAGCGCGCTGCGGCCGCCTTCGACGTTGTCGACGATGAGGAACTGCCACGGTGGCCGAGCCCGGTCGAACGGGTCGGCGGTGAAGAGGGTCGCGAGATCGAGAAGTTGGCGCATCGAACCGTCGCCGGGCAGAGCAATGTGGCGCACGTGATGGGCGAGGTCGAAATTCGGATCGGGCTGCCAGAAGGGTGCGCCGAGGTTGGCGGGCGCCGGCTGCACGCGCTGGCGCAGGCGCGGAATGGCGATGGTGGCGCGGTGCATACGCCGCATGAACGCCGTGACGTTCATCGGGCGGTCGAGAATCGACACGTTGGAGAAGGTGGAGGAGAGGAAAGGGTCCTTTTCGAGGCGCCACATCAAGCCCTCGGCGTCGGTCATCCTTTCGGTCATTGGGGGACGCTCGTGTGCTTGAACTCGTTGAGGATCGGCCACGCGATGTTCTCGAGGATTCGTTCGATCGTTGCGATCGCGAGTGATCCGTCGCCGTCGGCGGTGCGCAACAGACGAACGAAAACCGCCTTGTCGTCGACAACGAACGTCGGAACACCCCACACGTCGTGGCTGTTCACGTACCGCATGTGTTCGCGGGCGATGGTTTGCAGTGGCTCGCCCGTTTCGACGATGGCAAAGATTCGTTCTGCGTCGATGTCGGCGCGGGTGAGGAGCGACGCGAGTTTTGCGCGGTCGTTCAGGTTGCCTGCCGCGGTGTGGCGGTAGTCGTACACCGAGCGGTGGAAGGCCGGAAAGCGCGCCGGGTTGTTGTCGCGTGCGGCTATGCCCACCTGAAGGGCGAAGAGACCGGAGTCGGCCTGCGGTGTTTCCCAGATCGGTGGCAGATCGGGATCGCGGTTCGACTGCCCGAGGCAGTACGGAAGGAACGTCACATCCCAATCGGCGCCGGCGAGAAGCCCGGTGACGACATGGTCATGGACGATGCGTCCGTACGGGCATCTGTAGTCCCAGGTCACTGCAAACGAGCGCGTCACGCGCTCAACCTACAAGCGGTACCGCGAGAAGACCAAGGGCTGCACCGACGAGTGCTCCGCCGAGGATGTCGGAAAGATGGTGGAGCCTCACCATCACGCGACTGAGGGCGACGCCGATGGCGAGCACGAAAAAGAGAACAGCCCATTCCCCGGGCACCAGCGTTGCCAGAACCGTCGCAGCAAAGAACGCCGACGACGAGTGGCCGCTCGGGAACGACGAGGTCACCGGCGTGCGCACGTTGAACCGACCGTCGCCGTTCGCATCGGGTCGACTGCGTCGGAACAGTCGCTTGATGCCTTGGTTGACGATCAGGCTCTCGGCCCCGAGCAGCAGCGAGAAGATCAATGCTTCGCCCGCACGGTCGGTGCTGCCGATTGCGCGCAGCCAAATGACGACGTGCCAGATGATGCTGAATTCTCCCGCCCTGCTGAGGAGGGAGAAGAGTCCCTGCACGACGCCGTTGTGGCGAGCCGGTTCGAGTCTGCGGTCGAACGCGTCGTCGATGCGGTGGATGTTCACGGTCCGGTCAGTCCGTCGATGTCGCGCGATCGGCGACGTAGTCGGCGAATCTGTCGGGGTCTTCCATCGGACCGAAGTGTGACACTTCTTCCCAGACCTCGAACCGTGCACCCGGCACTTGTTCGGCGATGCGTGGTGCGATTGCCGACGGCTGGTACTGCTGTTCGGGGCTGCCGACCACCCACAGTGGTACACGCAACGATGGAAGCGAGTCCCATGTCTGGTGGCCACCGCCGGTTTCGTAGGTGCGCGCTTCGTGTTCGGGATTGCACTTCAGCGTGACACCGTCGGGAGAGGTGCGGAAGCCGTGGTCGACGTAGGCCTCGAGAGCATCGGCACGGAAAGCCGACATCGGTGGCTTCGAAGCGAAGTTTGCCTTCGCATCGGCGAGTGACGGAAACGTTGTGCGGCGTTTGCGCGTTGCGGCAGCGAGGGGATTGGGCGGAAGGTCGGCAGGACGAAAACCCGACAACGGAAAGATGATCGGCTCGAACGCGACGATGCCGCGGAACAGTTCGGGTTGGCGCAGCGCAGCCATCACGAGGGTCGCACCGCCCATCGAATGACCCGCGGCGAAGAGAGGCCCGGGGCGCACGTGGCCGGTGAGGTGGCGCGCCACGGCAAGGGAGTCGTCACCGAACTCTTCCCACTTGACCGACCAGTCATCGGGCACGGGCGAATCGCCGTAGCCGCGGTGGTCGTGTGCCCAGACGTCGAAGCGGCCCTCGAGTCGCTTCGCCACGGGCAGCCAACACCGACCGTGGAATCCGGTGGCGTGGGAGAGAAGCACGAGTGGAAGCGAGCCGGCTTCACAGTCGGACAGGTGGTGCAACGCGAGGACGATGCCGTTGGTCGACTCGACATGGAAGGTGTTCACGCAGTCGGACCCTTCGGTTCGCCGTACTTGGGCTCGCGCGGCAAACCCAGGAGCCGCTCGCCGATGATGTTGCGCTGCACCTGGCTGGTGCCACCCGCGATGCGTCCGCCGGGTGCGGCCAACATTCCGGTGGCGTCGCTGCCGTCGAGCAGCGCGAGCGCACCCGAGATGTCACCTTTCAGCATCGCGGTGTCGAACATCATCTCGGTGATGCCGAGCTTCATGAGCGAAGCGGCAGTCGATGCCTCGGGTCCCTGACGCTTGCCCATCGCCTTGAACGCATGGCCGCGTGACAACAGGTGAGCGAGACGATCGCGCGATGTCGCGTCGAGTTCGCGGCTCGAGCCAAGTTGCGCCATCGACTCGAGACGGCGTTCGAGGCCGATGACACTTGCTCCGATGTGGCCACGTTCGCTCGTCAGCACCGCCATGCCGACGCCCCACCCGCCGTGCAGCGGACCGAGCAGGCAGTCGGCCGGCAATTCGACATCGGTGAAAAACACCTCGTCGAATTCGGCTTCGCCCGTCATCTGGCGCAGCGGGCGAATGTCGATGCCCGGCGTGTCCATCGGGCAGAGGAAGAACGAGATGCCCTCGTGTTTCGGTGCGTCGGGGTTGGTGCGCGCCATCAGGATTCCCCAGTTGCTGTAGCGCCCGCCGCTGCACCACACCTTCTGGCCGTTCACGATGAAGCGTTCGCCGTCGCGTATCGCTTTCGTCGACAGGCCACCGAGGTCGCTGCCGGCACCTGGCTCGCTGAACAACTGGCACCACACGTGGTTCGCCTCGAGCGTTGCGCGCAGGTGGAGCGCCTGCTGTTCGGGCGTGCCGAACCGCAGGATCGACCCACCGGCGAGAACCAGGCCCACCATGTTGAGAACCGGGGGTACGCCATGTCGCGCGCACAGTTCGATCCACGCCGCCGTGTGGGCGGGCGTGAGACCGCGGCCACCGTGCTCGACCGGCCAATGAATGCCGGTGAACCCTGCGTCGTTCAGCCGGATCTGCCAGTCGCGTCCCGCAGCGATGAGATTGGGTGGACAGATGGCGCCGTAATCACGTGGTGCCGTCGACGCATTGGCCGCCAGCCACGCCGCGGCGCGCGAGCGGAAGTCGTCGACGGTCTCCGTCATCTGGTTACTTCAACTTGTTGAAGAACGCAGCGGTTTCTTCGGCGAGATTCTGCGGAACGAAGTAGTCCTTCTGGCTCATGATGGAATCCCAGTTGTCGCGGACGTCTTCGAGCGTGTGGCCGGGCTTCGTGTAGCCCTGCGTCTCGCCGAAGAACACGTTGGCAACGCGGCCACCACCGACGCTGTACACCTGACCGGTGACGGGGCAGTCCTCGTGGGCCAGCCACGCAACGATCGGCGACACCTGCGACGGGTCGAGTTTGTCGGCGAGTGCCCCCATCAGGTCTTCGGTCATGCGTGTGAGCGCGAGTGGCGCGATGGCGTTCGCCTTGATGTTGTACTTCGCACCTTCGACGGCCAGCACGCGGGTGAAACCGACGAGGCCCAGCTTCGCAGCCCCGTAGTTGGTTTGCCCGAAGTTGCCGAAGATGCCGGCGGCGGACGAGGTGGAGATGATGCGGCCGTAGCCCTGTTCGCGCATCAACACCCATGCAGGCTGGGTGACGTGGAACGCGCCCTTCAGGTGGACGTCGAAGACGGGGTTCATGAGATCGGGCGACATGTTGTGGAACGACTTGTCGCGCAGGATGCCCGCGTTGTTGACGACGATGTCGATGCGTCCGAACGTGTCGACGGCGGTCTTGACGATTGCCGCGCCGCCCTCGGGGGTGGCGACCGAGTTGTGGTCCGCCACTGCTTCGCCGCCTGCGGCCGTGATCTCGTCGACGACCTTCTGCGCCGCCGAGGCGTCGCCGCCGGTTCCGTCGATGTTGCCGCCAAGGTCGTTGACCACCACGAGCGCGCCGCGCTTGGCGAGGAGCAATGCATGCTGGCGACCGAGGCCTCCGCCTGCTCCGGTGATGATCGCTACCTTGCCGTCGAAACCGAGATCCGCCATGGGGGGCACCTTTCTGTTCGCGCCGCCGGGCGGCGCGGGAGAACTCTACTTGCGGCCTACTTGGTCAAGCCAAGCGCTTCCAGCGCTTCCTGCTTCAAACGCTTGTAGTCGAGCTTTCCGTTGGGCGCACGGCCGATGGTCGCCACGGTGATCACGTTCTTCGGCGACTTGTATGCTGCGAGCGTCGAGCGAACGTGGGCGACGAGGGTCGCGGAATCGACGGTTGCGCCGGGACGTGGTTCGACGAGGGCTGTGATGGCTTCACCGAAGCGTTCGTCGGGCACGCCGACGCAGGCCGCATCGAGCACGCTCGGATGGGTCTTCAGGACTTCTTCGACTTCCTCGGGGTAGACCTTCTCGCCACCGGTGTTGATGCACTGGCTGCCGCGCCCGAGTAGACGGACGGTGCCGTCGGCGTCGACCTCGGCGAAGTCGCCGGGGATCGAATAGCGCAGTCCGTCGATGACGACGAACGTGGAGGCCGACTTCGCTTCGTCCTTGTAGTAACCGATCGGAGTGCGACCGCGCATCGCGATGCGACCGCGCTCACCGCTGCCGGGCACGACGTCGCGACCTTCCTCGGTGATGACGCGCGTGTTCGGGCCGAGCTTGAAGGTTGCGGTGCTACTGGAACCGTCGGCGCTGGTGGTCGACGAGGCCATACCGATTGCTTCGGACGAACCGAGGCTGTCGATGAGCAACATCTTCGGGTGGTGCCGCAACATTCCCGCCTTCGTTTCGGCCGACCACATGACGCCGCTTGAGGTGATGAACTTGAGCGACGAGATGTCGTACTTGCCCGGGTGCTCGTCGAGCGCGCGAAGGATGGGCTTGGCGAATGCGTCACCGACGATTGCGATGCTGTTGACACGTGCGGACTGCACGACCTCGAGCAGTTCCTTTGCGTCGAAGGTGCGGCTCGTCATCGTGGCGACCGCACCACCGAGGGCAAGTGCCCACATTGCGTTCATCGCACCGGTGCCGTGCATCAAGGGCGCCGCCGGCATGTTGACCGGTCCGGGTTTCGACACGCGCGCCTCGAGCGCCGACATGTCCTTGTGCGCGGGCAGCGGCACCTTCGACGGAGCATCGAGGCTGCCGACCATGTCGTCCTGTCTCCACATGACACCCTTCGGCATGCCCGTCGTGCCGCCGGTGTAGAGGAAGTAGAGGTCGTCACCACTGCGCTGCCAGGCCGGGGCCGGCTGCGAGGTGTTCGAGTTCGCGGCCGATTCGTACGACACCGCCCAGTCGGGACACGGGTGGGTGCCGTCGTCGACCCAGATCCATGTCTTCACGTTCGGCACGCGTGACCGCACCGCGGCACAGCGTTCGGTGTAGGTGGCGTGGAAGATGACGGCGACGGAGTCGGAGTTGTCCCAGAGGTAGGTGAGTTCGTCTTCGGTGTAGCGGTAGTTCGTGTTGACGGGTACGAGACTCGCCTTGAAGAGTCCGAACATCGACTCCATGTACTCGGGGCAGTTGTGCATGTACTGCGCGACTTTGTCCTGGCGTTGCGCACCGGCCACGAGGAGGGTGTTGGCGATGCCGTTCGCGCGTTGGTCGAATTCGCGCCAGGTGCGAACTTCGCCACCGTGAATTGCGGCCGGTGCGTCGGGGAACCGCCGCGCGTGCAGTTCCCACATGTCGGCGAAGTTCCAGCCGCTGTTCGTCGTCGAGGTCGTCACGAGTGGCAACACTATTCTCGGAAGGGTGAACCACCTATTGCCCGGCGAGGAAGACGAACGAAGAATCGCCATTCGACGTTGGTTGGCCGACAATCCGCGTCCGTCGGGTCGGCAACTCGCCGAGGCCGGGTACGTCGCACCTCATCTTCCGGCACCGTGGGGTCTCGGGGCCGACCCCGTTCATCAGCTGATCGTCGACGACGAGTTGAAACGCGCCGGAGTTTCTCGACCATCGAATGCAATCGGTATCGGGTGGGCCGGGCCGACCATCGTGCACGCGGGCACCGACGAACAGAAGCGTCGCTACGTGCCGAAGATCCTCTCGGGTGAGGAAATCTGGTGCCAGTTGTTCAGCGAGCCCGAGTCGGGCAGCGACCTCGCGAGTCTGCGCACGCGCGCGGTGCTCGATGGCGACGAATGGGTGGTGAACGGACAAAAGATCTGGACCAGCGGTGCGCAGCATTCCAAGTTCGGGATTCTGCTCGCGCGCACCGACACCGACGCGCCGAAGCACCGCGGCATCACCTACTTCATCTGCCCGATGGACGCCCCGGGTGTCGAGGTGCGGCCGATTCGCGAGATGACCGGCGGCGAAACGTTCAACGAAGTGTTCCTCACCGACGTCCGGCTGCCGCGCGATGCGGTAGTGGGTGACGTCAACGACGGGTGGCGGTTGGCGAAAGTGACGCTCGGCAATGAGCGCGTCTCGTTGTCGACCGGCGGGATTCTCTGGGGTCACGGTCCGACGGCGATCAACCTCATCGACCAGGTGCGCATGACCGGTGGTGTCGCCGACCCCGTGCTGCGTCGGCGCGTCGTCGACGTGTGGATGGAACACCAGATTCTCGAACTCATCCGCATGCGCACGCTCGCCGCACGATTGCGTGGCGAGCAGCCGGGGCCCGAAGCGAGCGTTCGCAAGATCCTCGCCGACGAGCACGGCCAGCACGTGGCTGCGCTCGCGGTCGACCTGATGGGAACCGGCGGAGTGCTCGGGCCCGGGGTCGACATCGACCACGCCGTGTGGACCGGCGCATTCTTGTTCTCGCAGGCGCTGACGATCGGCGGGGGAACAGGCAACGTGCAGCGCAACATCGTGGGGGAGCGCGTGCTGGGCCTGCCCCACGAGCCCGGCATCGTGTGAGCCGGCGCGTTGCGACTAGTTTGCATTCACTCGAGTCTTCTCAGGGGGAGAAATGAAGCCGTTCCGTTTCGGAGTCCAGTCGTACAACGCAGAGACGCCCCAGGCGTGGCGTGACAAGGTGAAAAAAGCCGAAGACCTCGGCTACTCCGCATTCCATCTCGCCGACCATCTGCTGGGACCCGGCCCCGCACTGCAGAAGTGCAACCACCCCGTTCAGGGTCTGGCGGCGGTGCCGGCGATGGCTGTTGCCGCCGAGGCAACGTCGACCATCAAGATTGGTTGTCGCGTCTTTTGCATCGACTACCGACCCGCCGCGGTGCTCATCAAGGAAGCTGCCACGCTCGACTTCTTCTCCGGCGGACGCCTCGAGTTCGGTCTCGGCGCCGGTTGGCTTGCCGCCGAGTACGAAGCCCTCGGAATCCAGATGGACCCGGCGGGCGAGCGCGTGTCGCGCATGGAGGAGTACATCAAGGCTGCAAAGGTCGCCTTTGCCGGCGGTGAGGTGCACTTCAACGGCGACCACGTGCGCCTGAACGACTACGAAGCGCTTCCCGCACCGACGAACCCAAACGGCATCCAGATCATGGTGGGTGGCGGCAGCAAGCGAGTGCTCGGCATCGCCGGTCGCGAGGCGAACATTGTCTCGTACAACTTCGACAACTCGAGTGGAAAGATCGGTCCGTCGGGTGCACAAACCAGCACCGCGGAAATGACTGCACAGAAAGTTGCATGGGTCAAGGCCGGGGCCGAGTCCGTCGGTCGCACGATGGACGACCTCGAATTCGAGATCGGTGCCTATTTCACGGTGGTCACCCCCGATCCCGACACCGTCAACGCCAACTTCGCCAAGATGTTCGGAATCACCGTCGAGGACATGCAGGTCCACCCGCACGCCTACATCGGAACGGTTGACCAGATCTGCGACATCATTCAAGACCGTCGCGAGAAGTACGGCATCAGTTACTTCACCGTGAGCGAGGGCAATCTCGATGCATTCGCTCCCGTGGTCAGCCGTCTGACGGGCAAGTAATCTCGCCCCCATGGGGCAAACAATCGCATCAGTCGGGGACATCATCAGGGTGCACGGTGCCGAGCGCGCCGGGCAGACTGCACTCATCCAGGGTGAGCGCAGCCTCACCTGGGGCGCGTTGTACGCGCGGTCGAAGAAACTTTCTCAGGCGCTCGCTGCAGTCGGCGTGAAGTCCGAGACGCGTGTGTCGTTTCTCGACAAGAACTCGATCGAGCACTTCGAGGTGTTCTTCGCGTGCAGCCTCTTGAACGCGGTGTCCGTCGACGTGAACTGGCGGCTTGCACCGCCCGAGGTCGCGTACATCGTGAACGACGCCGAGTCGCGCGTGTTCGTCGCACACAACGACTTCCGTCCCGTGCTCGACGCGATCGCGGGTGATCTGCATCCCGACTCGCTCGTCGTCATCATCGGTGGCGACGCAACGCCGGTCGGAAAACTGCGCACGGTTGCGTACGAAGATTTCATCGCCGGCGGCAACGACGTTGATCCCGGTGAGAAGGGTGGCGCCGAAGACGTCGCCTTCCAGCTGTACTCCAGTGGCACGACGGGACGGCCGAAGGGCGTCATGTTGACGAACAACAACTTCTTCGCGCTCATGCCGCTCGCGAAGGACATGTGGGAACTCGATGCCGAGTCGGTGAACATGATCGCCATGCCGCTCTTCCACATCGGTGGCGGTGGCTGGGCGGTCGCCGGCATGTACTGCGGCTGCAAGTCGATCATCGTGCGCGATCTCGATCCCGTCGCGGTCGTGAAGTTGATTCCGCAACAGCGGGTCACCCATGCGTTCCTCGTGCCCGCCGTTCTGCAGTTCATGTTGATGGTGCCCGACGTCGACAAGGGCGACTTCGCCAGTCTCAAGGTCTTTGTTTACGGAGCATCACCCATCTCGGAAGAAGTCCTCGCACGTTCGGTCAAGACGTTCAAGTGCAAGTTCTGGCAGGCCTACGGCCTCACGGAAACGACGGGTGCGGTCGTCAACCTTGCTCCCGAAGACCACGACCCCGACGGCCCGAACAAGCACCGCCTGCGCTCGTGCGGCAAACCAGGTCCCGGCGTCGGCGTGCGCGTCGTCGATTCGTCGACCGGCAACGACGTGAAGGTCGGAGACGTCGGCGAGATCTGGCTGAACGGTCCGCAGATCATGAAGGGCTACTGGAAGATGCCCGAGGCGACGGCAGAGTCGATCGTCGAGGGCGGTTGGTTCCGCAGCGGCGACGCCGGATACCTCGATGCCGATGGCTACCTCTACATCCACGACCGCGTGAAGGACATGATCGTGTCGGGCGGAGAGAACGTGTACCCGGCCGAGGTCGAAAACGTGTTGATGGCACACCCGGCCATCGCCGACGTCGCGGTCATCGGTGTGCCTCACGAGAAGTGGGGCGAGACCGCCAAGGCGATCGTCGTTCGCAAGCCCGGAGTCGAGGTGACCGAACAAGAGATCATCGACTTCAGCCGCGAACGTCTGGCCAAGTTCAAGTGTCCGACGAGCGTCGATTGGATCGACGCATTGCCACGCAACCCCAGTGGCAAGGTGCTGAAGAAGGACCTTCGTGCTCCGTACTGGGCTGGTCGCACGCGCAACGTGAACTGACTCGTTCGACCTTGGCTCAGCCGAAAAATCTCCGCCGAAGTGCGGATTCAGACCTTTTTGCAATTAGAACTAAATCGTGACTGTTGCAAGAAAGTGGACCGTTTTGGTCGGGTTTGTCCTCGTCTCGCTGGGTTTTTCTTCTTGCGGCGGCGATGATTCAGCGAGTGGTTCCGGCAATTCGGAATCCGTGTCGTGCACGGGCGGCACAGTTGTCGAGGGCCGCCCGATCCGAATCGCGTCGACGGTCGCACCGATCACGAACATCGTCGCCAATGTTGCGGGCAACACCGACGCCGTTGTCGAGGGTCTCGTCCCCGAAGGCACCAACTCCCACACCTTTGAGCCGCCACCGAGTGCGGCAGAGACGCTCGAGAAGGCCGACATCATCTTCATCAATGGTCTCGTTCTCGAGGAGCCGACCAAGGACCTCGCACTCGCCAACCTCGCTGAAGGCGCAACGATCTGCGAACTGGGAACAGAGATCCTTCCCGAGAGCGAATGGATCTTCGACTTCTCGTTCCCCGAAGAAGGGGGAAAGCCGAACCCGCACCTGTGGACCAACCCGCCGATGGCGAAGGACTATGCCCGCGTCGTCGCCGACGCATTGTCGGAACGCGACCCCGCGAATGCCGAAACGTACGCATCGAATCTCGCGAAGTTCTCGACCAAGGTCGACGAGCTCGACGCGGCCGTTCGCGCCGCGTCGGAGACGCTGCCGGCCGAGGCGAGAAAACTGGTGACGTACCACGACGCATACGCGTACTTCGCCAAGGAGTACGACTGGACCGTCGTCGGCGCCATCCAGCCATCGTCGTTCGAAGAACCGACGCCGAAGGAAATCGCTGACCTCATCACGCAGGTGAAGCAAGAGGGCGTGAAGGCCGTCTTCGGCAGCGAGGTCTTTCCGTCTCCCGTGCTCGAGCAGATCGGCAAGGAAGCGGGCGTCACCTACATCGACGTTCTCCGTGACGACGACCTGCTTGGCGAGCCCGGGGATGCCGAGCACACGTGGATGGGCCTCATGCGGTTCAACTACGTGACGATGGTCGAGGCACTGGGCGGCGATGCGTCGGCATTGAAGGCTCTCGACGTGTCGGACATCGCGAAAGATTCGGCGTTCTACCCGCAATGATCCTGAAAGCCGCGCCCGACAACCTTCTCGTCTCGTGTCACCACTTGTCGTGCGCATACGGCGACAACGTCGTTGTCAACGACGTCACCTTCAACGTCGAGCGCGGTGAGTTCGTCGGCATCGTCGGCCCGTCGGGCTCGGGGAAGACGACGCTCTTGCGGGCCGTTCTCGGCATGGTCAAGCCGGTTCACGGAGAGGTCGGCACCATGAAGGGTGTGCGGCTCGGCTACGTGCCGCAGGTCGAATCGGTCGACTGGAACTTTCCTGTCACGGTGCTCGAGGTCATGGTGATGACCCGTCCACAGCGCGGAGTCTGGGCCCGCATCACCGTTGCCGAACGACGCGCCGCCAACGACATGCTCGATCGTCTCGGGCTCGGCGGCCTCGGCGACCGCCACATCCGCGAACTCTCGGGTGGCCAACAGCAACGGGTGTTCGTCGCCCGCGCCCTGTTCCACGAACCCGACATCCTCGTGCTCGACGAACCGACGTCGGGCGTCGACGTCCGTACCCGCCACGAAGTGCTGCACCTTCTCGCCGACCTGCACCAAGACGGAATCTCGGTGCTGCTCACGACGCACGATCTCAACGGACTTGCCGCACACCTTCCGCGTCTCGTGTGCCTGAACCGCGAGGTCATCGCCGACGGCAGTCCGCGCGAGGTCCTGGTGCCCGACGTACTGGAGCGTCTCTATGGCGCACCGATGCACGTTCTCGAGCACGGTGGCATGCCGGTCGTTCTCGACCACGCCGAGGGAGCGGTCATCAAGCCCTTCCGCCCGCGGGCGGTCTGACGGTGTCGTCGGTGACGCTCGCCGCCGGCCTCTTCGAGCCGTACGGTTTCGAGTTTTTCCGCAACGGCACGATCGTCGCCGTGACCGCGGGTGCTCTCTGCGGTCTGCTCGGTGTCTTCGTCGTCCTGCGCGGAATGTCGTACATCGGCCACGGTCTTTCGCACGCGGTGTTCGGCGGAGCGGCAGCTTCGGCGGTGATGAACTTCAACTACTTCGTTGGTGCCGGTCTGTGGGGCATCGTCTCCGGTGTGCTCATCGGACGCATTGCGCGCCGACGAATTCTCGGAGCCGACGCAGCCATCGGCGTCGTCACCACGGCGTCGTTTGCCGTCGGCCTTGCACTTCTCAATCGCTATGGCCAGGCAAAGCGCAGCATCGAAGCCGTTCTGTTCGGCAGCGTTCTCGGAGTGAAGACCGGCGACATTATCGCCGTCATCGTCGTCGGTCTGCTTGCGCTCGGCATCATCGTCGTGGGCTACCGACGCTTCTTGTTCTCGACTTTCGACCCCGAGGTCGCATCGGTGTCGGGAGTTCGCGTGTCGATGATGGAGGCCGCGCTCATGGTGATGCTGTCGCTCACCATCCTCGTCACCATGCGGGTGATCGGGACCCTCCTCATCTCCGCTCTTCTGGTCATTCCGGCTGCAACCGCGCGCATGCTCACCAATCGGTTTGCGCGCATGTTGTGGATCTCACCGCTCATCGGCGGTGCGGGTGCCTTCATCGGAATGAATCTGGCCTACCACACGAACACGTCGGCCGCCGCAATGATCATCATCGTGTGCGCAACCGCATTCAGCGGCGTGTACTTCGCCTCGGGCGTGCGTGGAAAGCGACGCGTCGCGGCTCTAGGGCACCTGTAGAACCCACTCGACACCTGAGGGCGTGTCGCGAACCTCGACGCGGGCTCCGGCAAGCGCATCGCGAATGATGTCGGAGAGGTCGTAGCGCTTCTCCGCCCGGACGACCTTGCGGATCTCGAGAATCGCCTCGACGTAGGGTGCAACCGTCGCCCGTGGGTCGGCGAGCCCCGACGTTGCCGCTTCGCCGAGTTTCAGGATCATGCCGCGGAACGTGTCGCGGGCGAAGTCGCCATCGGTGCCCGTCAACGTGTCGGCGGACCACTGGCGGATGTCGGCTTCGAGGTCGAGAACCGCGCGTGTGGCGGCTGACGAGTCGTGTGCGGCGATGGCTGCGTCGAACTCGGCCTTGCGCGCCTCTGCCGACCCGCGCAGCGAGGCGGGTGCCGCGCCGGCCGTGTCGTCGGCTGTCGCCCTGGCGACGGGTGCGGAAGGGGATTGGGTGGGTGCGGCCGCACCGTTGCGCGGGTTCTGCAGCAGCGCCAGTGCGATCGTCTCTCCGGAGGCAAAAGTGCGTGATGCCCCGTCGACGCGCAGCGTGACGACTCCGTTGCCGACGACACGCGCCTCCGCGGCGTCGAAGTCGATGACGAGGCCGGTGTGTTCGTCGACTCCGAGAACGTATTCGCCTCCGTCGAGTTCTGCTTCGAGTGTGACGAGACGACGCTCACCGAGATAGCAGAAGCGCGTGTCGTGGTGGCCGCCTTCGGCGTTGTTGTAGTGAGGTATGACGACCGCAGGAATGCCGAGATCTCCGAGGAGGTTCAATCCTTCGAGCCAGTAGGGCTCTTCGCCGCACTTGTAGATCTCGTACACCGGTACGGTTCTGGTGCCGAGAGTGAGGGCGGCGGCCGAAGCAAACGTCACGACACCGCCGTTACGGATCTTCGTGTGCAACATGTCGGGGATCGTGGTGGCCTTCCATTGCCGCAGGGCGTAGGTCGGCGAACCGGGTCCGGCGAAGACGTAATTGGCATCGGAGAGCAGGTTGAGGCCGTGCTGCAGTGCGACGGCATCGGCACGGTCGATGCGCTCGAGGCCGGCCGGGGTGATCGTCACGTTGACGCTCGTCTTGAAGTATTCGACCGCTCGCGAGGCAAGTTCAGGTGCGTTTTCCTGAAAGCCGTACGGCGTGTCGAGAAGCACGGCCGATGCCGAGCCGAGTCGACGGACGAGTTCGCGGTGGACCTTCACCATGGTCGGTGCGGTCTCGCCCGAGCCCATGATGGTGAGAATGCGGGGAAGTGTCGTCATGAAAAGAGCCCCTCGCGGGTTTCGGCGTGCAATTCTTGCGCCACGCGACGGGGATGTTGCGCATGCAGGTCGTGGTCGGCGCCGTGGAACCACGAGACACCTCCCCGGCGCAGCGCCGCGACCGCGCGTTCGACGGATTCGCGTTTGTCGGCGGCCCACCCGCGCACCTGTGTGCCGGCAGGCGCAGCGGCGGGCATGAAGAGAACCGGCACCTCGATCGCGGGGAAAAGTGCGTGGGGGTCGTGCTCCCAGAGTCCGCGGAGAATCTTCATGTGGCGGTCGCGCGTCAACCACGGACGAATGGTTCCGTCGGCGAGCACCTCCATGTTCGCAAGTGAGCCGGCGATTCCCTCTTCGGGCCAGTCGGGGTGCGCCGATCGCATCGCGGCCTCGAGTCGGCTCAGCGGCATGCCCAGGAGATTGGGTGGCGCGAGCTGTGCAGCGCAATCGTCCCACTCGGGGAAGTGGCGACGCAGTTCGATGGTGCCACCGTCGACGGCAACGACGCCGCGGACCGAGTCGGGCGAACGATGGGCGAGCTCGACCACGACGTTCGCACCCCACGACTGGCCGGCAACGACGGGACGTTCGAAGCCGAGTGCGTCGATCAACAGCGCGAGGTCGTCGGCGACGGTCGCCATGTCGAAACCGTCGTCTGGTTTCGTGCTGTGGCCGTGGCCGCGTTGGTCGACGGCCACCACGGGGTGTCCCAATTCGACGAGATGACGGGCCACTCCGTCCCACAGGCGCGCGTTCGAGGCAAGGCCGTGCACGAGGAGAAACGGCGCGGCGCCCGGAGCCGTGTTGCCGCTCCACACGACGCAGTGCAGTTCGAGACCGTCGCGCACGGCGATCATCTCGCTGCGCTGTGCAAGTGGTTGCATGCGGGGAGTTTCGCACGGTGCGCATGGGATGGCACGATGGAACCCACAATGGACTCTTCACAGGCGGGGGATGCCCTCGACGCCGTTCTCCGCAACATCGGTCGGGTGGTGGTCGCGTTCAGCGGTGGTGCCGATTCGGCCTTCCTCGCGGCACGCGCCACGCACGTCCTTGGTCGCGACAACGTGCTCTGCGTCACCGCGGTGTCGGCGTCGCTCGCAGCCACGGAGGAACGTGACTGTTCCGACCTCGCCGCCGAATGGAACCTCGACTGGCGTGCCGTTGCGACCGATGAGACGTCGCGACCCGCGTACATCGCCAACGACGGCGATCGTTGTTTTCACTGCAAGGACGAGTTGATGGATGTGCTCGTTCCCATCGCCGAGGAACGTGGTGCCGTGATCGTTCTCGGAGTCAACGTCGACGACCTCGGTGACCACCGACCGGGCCAACGCGCCGCCGAGGCGAAGGGCGCGCGGTTTCCGATGGTCGAAGCGGGACTGTCGAAGAACGACGTTCGATCGATCTCGCGCGACATGGGGCTGCGCACGTGGGACAAACCTGCGGCCGCGTGCCTGGCCAGTCGCGTGCCGTACGGAACGCCGGTCACGGTGGGGTTGCTGGGACGCATCGACCGCGCCGAGGCCGCACTGCGAGAGGTTCTCGAGACCGCCGGTGTTCGCCCGGGGAACCTGCGTGTGCGGCACGCCGGAGACACGGTCCGCATCGAGGTCGACCCCGATGTTTTCCCCGTCATCGCCGCGCACCATTCCCGGATCGTCGCGGCCCTTGAGAGCGTTGGTTACCGCTACGTGACGCTCGATCTCGCGGGCTTCCGGTCCGGCAACCTCAATTGGGCACTGCGGCCGGACTCACCGTAGGGTTGATTGCTCAGCCTGATCTTTCTGGGGGAAACATGAAGTTGTCGATGATGATCAACTACGCAGGGGGCTTCAAGGAAGCCGCGCAGCGCGTCGTCGAATTGGAAAAGGCCGGTCTCGACCAGGTGTGGATCGCCGAGGCCTACAGCTTCGACGCGATCTCGCAGGTTGGCTACCTCGCCGCCATCACCAACCGCGTCGAAATCGGCACCGGAATCGTGAACGTGTTCTCGCGCTCGGCCGCCCTGATGGCGATGACCGGAGCGGGTTGCGACTACGTCAGCGACGGCCGCTTCATTCTTGGCCTCGGAGCCTCGGGCCCACAGGTTGTCGAAGGCTTCCACGGCATTCCCTACGAAAAGCCGATGCAGCGCATCAAGGAGTACATCGAAGTCTGCCGCACGGTGTGGAAGCGGGAGCCGCTGAACTACCAGGGTCAGACCGTGCAGGCGCCTCTCCCTCCCGGAGTCGGAACAGGTCTCGGCAAGCCCCTCAAGTTGATCAACCACCCGAAGCGCGCCGACATTCCCGTGTGGTGGGCGAGCCTGAAGGGCCTCAGCGTCGAAGCGACCGCCGAACTTGCCGACGGTTGGTTGCCGATCATGTTCGTTCCCGAGAAGTTCGACCGGGTGTGGGGTAAGCAGTTGAAGGCCGGTCTCGCCAAGCGCAGCCCCGAACTCGGAACCCTCGACATCAGTGCGGGCGGCATCCTTGCGATCGGCGACGACAACGTCGGCGACAAGAAGTCGAAGATCCTCGACATGGTTCGTCCGAACAGTGCGCTCTACATCGGTGGAATGGGAGCGCGTGGCAAGAACTTCTACAACGACATCTGTCGCGCCTACGGCTACGAAGACGAAGCCAAGCTCATCCAGGACCTGTACCTCGACGGCAAGAAGGAAGAAGCCGCCGCGAACGTGCCGACCGAGATGCTGGAACTCACGAACCTCGTCGGCCCGAAGGGCTTCATTGCCGATCGCGTCGCTGCGTACAAGGAAGCCGGCGTCACGGTTCTCAGCGTGAACCCAGTGGGCCCGGACGCCGTCCACCAAATCGAGACGTTGCGCGACATCGTCGACAGTCTCTGACATGTCCGGACGGTCGGTTCCTGTATCGGGCGTCTGCGAGCCGGGCTGGGAGTCCGTGCGTGCAGCAATCGAAGCGAACTTCGCCGCGACGGGTGAACTCGGCTGCAGTGTGGCGGTGTTCCATCGTGGTCGTCCCGTCGTCGACCTCGTCGCCGGCTGGACCGACCAGGAACGCACAGCGGACTACACCGCCGACAACCTGCAGGTGGTGTTCAGTACGACGAAAGGAATCGCGGCAACCGCGCTGGCGATGTGCGTCGACCGGGGTCTGGTCGACTACGCCAACCCGGTCTCGCACTACTGGCCGGAATTCGCCGCACATGGCAAGGACAACATCACCGTCGCGCAGTTGGTGTCGCACCGCGCCGGGCTGTACACGATCGACGAAAAACTGACGCTCGACGAGATTCTCGACGACGTCCGCATCGCACGCGCTCTCGCCGACACCAAGCCCCGGTGGGAACCTGGCACGGCGCACGGTTACCACGCACTCACTTACGGTTGGTTGGTCGGCGAAATCGTGCGCAGAGTCGACGGTCGTGACATCGGTCGGTTCGTGAACGAGGAAATCGCCGGCCCGCTCGGCGTCGAACTGCACATCGGCTTGCCTGATCGCCTCCATCATCGCGTCGCACTTCTCACGCAGGAGAAGGCAAAGAGTGCCGGCGGTGAAGAAACGCCCGAAGCGAAGGCGGCGCGTGAACTGATCGAGCGGATGCTCGGCCCCGACACCCCCGGCGGACAGGCGCTTTCCTTGTCGGGAATGTGGACGGGAGAGGGTCTTTTCAACCGACCCGAGGTGTTGCGCGCACAGATCCCCGCTGCGGGAGGTGCCACCAACGCGCGGTCGCTGGCCACCATGTACGCGGCGCTGCAACAACCGGTGAACGGCGTGAAACTGCTGTCGGACGAGACGTTTGCGGCGGCGACCGCGGTCCAGACTCCGACCAACGAACCCGACAAGTGCCTCATCGTTCCCACCTCGTTCGCCATGGGCTACATGACGCACAGCATGTTCACCCAGTACGCCGGTCCCGGCAGTTTCGGTCATCCCGGCTTCGGCGGTTCGGTTGCGTTCCTGCACCCCGAACGTGAACTGGCGTTCGGTTACGCGATGAACGCGTTGGCGGCGAATCTCGCCGGTGACACGCGAGCGCAGGCGATCATCGACTCTGCCGTTCGTTGCGCAGACGCTGCCTGATCGGCGCGGTCAGCACCAGATAGAGCGTTCCCGCGGTTGCCGCGGCGACGGCGAACACCGCGATCGTCGATCGAACACCGATGGCGTCGGAAACGACACCGGACACCGCGCTCGTGATCGACAACGTGAGCGTGACGAGTGCAAAGTCGCCCGCGATGACACGTCCGCGGACTTCGTCTGGCGCGCGCATCTGCAGGCCGTAGGAACTGAGAACCCACTGTGCACCGCCGCCGAAGTGTGCGAGCGCCACGAAGATCGCCGCAATCACAATGTGTGGACTGATCGATGCACCAAGATAGAAACCCGAGAACAACACCCCGGCGACACCACAGACGAGAAGAAGTCGCTCGAGGTCGCCCTTCACGAGGCGTGCGGCGACGAGCGGACCGAGGCCCGACCCGAGACCCCGCGCACCGATGAGAAGTCCACGTCCGGAGTCCCCTTGCTTGAAGGCTTCGGATGCGAGAACGGCGAGCTGGCTCACGATGCCCGCACCGATGGCGAACGTCATCTTCGACGCGACGAGCGCAAGAATCACGCTGTCGCGCCGGGCAAGGTGCACCGCTTCGCGCATGTCGGCGATCGGGTGAACCTTGCGTCCGCCTGACGCTGACAGTGCATGCTGCTGCATCGGCGTGCGAATCGCAGCAAAGAGGAGTCCCGCCACGACGAAGCTGACCGCGTCGGCGACAAAGGCGGCATTCCGCCCGAAGGTCTGGGCAAACAGACCACCGAGGCCGGCACCCACGGCGAGCATGACGCCCCATGTGGCACCGAGGAGCGAGTTGGCCTTCCTCAATTCGTCGTCGTTGCGCGCCAGGTTGGGGATGGCTGCGCTGCTGGCCGGTCCGATGAACGCGGCTAGTGCGGCGATGAGCGACTGTGCGACCAGTGCGATCCAGATGCGGCCGTCGGACGAGCCGAGGAGCCCCAGTGCGCACACCGCTTGCAACGACGAGACCAACACGAGCAGTTTCCGTCGGTCGTACCTGTCGGCAGCCGGTCCGGCGATGGGGGACGCGAGGAACGACGGCAGAGAGAACGCCACGTAGACGAGCGACACGAGGAACTTCGAATCGGTGGCGTCGTCGACGAGTCCGGCAAGGGCGACGAATGTGAACCAGTCGCCGAGGTAGGACACGACCTGGGCGAAAAAGAGCAGTCTGATGTCGCGGTTTTCCCGCAGCAGCTTCAGCACTACAGGTACTTCTGGGAACCGCGCAGCACCCGCTCGGCCTCGGCAACGATGTCGCGCACGATTTGTGCCGCCGGGATGAGTGAGGTGATGGCTCCGACACCCTGTCCGCACGGCATGAACTCGCGGTCGGTGTCGACGACGGTGTCACTCGGCGCACCGAGGTGGTTGGCGCCTTCCTTCATCGCATGAATGGCCTGGTCGGGGAACTTGCGCAACTCGTCGGGATGCTGGTCGTAGTAGTTGGTCCAGTCGTTGCGCACGACGCGGCAGGTTTTTCCGGTGAAACCGCGCGAGATGACGGTTCCGTCTTCGGGCGTGGCGACGAGGGTCTCTTTGTAGCCGCGCACCGCACGCGCCTCGGGCGTGGCGATGAAGCGAGTGCCGACCCACACGGCGTCGGCGCCCAACGCCAGGGAAGCAGCCAGACCGCGACCGTCGAAGAGGCCCCCGGCGGCGACCACGGGAACCTTGCTGCCGACGGCGTCGACGACCTGCGGGACGAGTGCCATCGTGGCAACCGTTCCCGTGTGTCCTCCGCCCTCGGTGCCCTGAGCGACGACGAAGTCGCAGCCGCTTGCCACGGCGGCTTCGGCATGGCGCACCTTGCCGCACATCGAGCCGACGAGAACGTTGTGCTTGTGCAGGTAGTCGATTGCGTCGCGCGGTACGCCGAGACCCGCCACGAAGATGCGGGCTCCACCCTCGACGACGGCCTTCACGCCTTCTTCCACCTGTGTGGGCAGTGCCGCGAGAAGGTCGACCCCGAATGGCTTCTTCGTGATGGTCTTGACCCTGTTGATCTCGTCGACGAGTTCGTCGGTCTTCATGGTGGAGGCACCGAACGTACCGATTCCACCGGCTTCGGACACGGCGCCGACGAGGTCGCTGTACGAGACGCCCCCCATGCCGGCGAGCATGACGGGGTGCTCGATGTCGAAGAGTTCGGTGATTCGCGTGCGCATGGCGCCAACCTACCTCAGTAGGCGCCGTCGCGATCGAGGAAGCGGCGGTGCCAACGACGGGGCGTGAACACCACGGCACGCGGCTCGTCTTCGAACATCCAGCGGGCGAAGTTGGTCCGCGTCCAGTTGTTCGTCGCCGCCAGGCGTATGGCGCCACGGGTCACGACCGTCGACCGGAGCAACTGTCCGAGTGCGATGCTCATGCGGTGGTCGGCGAAGAGCTGCCGACGAACCGAGGTTTCGTACGTTGCCGTCACGTCACCGCCGGCGATGATCGCCTCGGCAGCGAGAATTCCTGTCTCGAGCGCCTGACCGATTCCCTCGCCCGTGAGAGCGTCGGTTGCGCGCGCGGCATCGCCGACGAAGAGAACGTTTCCGGTTGCGAGCACTGCGTCGGTGACCCCGGCCGGAATCGGCCACGCGGTGTGTCGGTCGACGAGTCGGAAGCCCGGGCCGAGCGCATCGACGATGTGCCTCCTTGCAAGCAGGTCGGCCCATTCCTTCTTCATGTCCTGCACCCGGCGCTTGCCGTCGCGCAGAATGCCGAAGCCAATGTTCACCCGCCCATCGGCGAGCGGGAACGACCACGCGTATCCGGGCAGCAAGTCGGGTTCGAACCAAACGTAGAGACGGTGTGCCGCGGGACCCGTCACGTTGTCGGCGTACTGGCGGAAGGCATGCCACTCGCCGAGGTAGCCCGAGTCGCCGAGTCCCATGGCCTTGCGGACGGGTGACCACATGCCGTCGGCGGCAATGACGTGCCGCGCCGTCAGGGCTTCGCCGTTGGTGAAGTGAACCGTCGCCGCACGCGAACCGGCGGTGAAGTTCAGGTCGATGCGCGAGAACTCGAGTTGTTCGCGCACGTCGGCGCCGGCGGCGCGCGCGTGCTTCACCAACTCATTGTCGAGTTGCAACCGCGCCGCGACGGCTGCGTACTGCCCGCGTCCGCGGGGAAGGGGAAGCTCGACCTCGCGACCCGAAGGCGAGCGCAGCCACGCGGAGTCGACGCTCTGCCACGACGCGACGACTCCCGGGTCGAAATCGATCTTTTCGAGCATGCGCAGTGCGAGCGTTGTGAGGCCGTCACCGCAGCACTTGTCGCGCGGGAAGTCGGCCTTGTCGGCAACCACGACACTGCGCCCCGCGCGTGCAAGGCGCGTCGCCGCCGCCGTGCCTGCAGGGCCCGCCCCGATGATCAGAACGTCGATGGGGGCGATGTCGTGGTGTGTTGACACGCCTCGAGGCTAGGAGCCCTCGTACCCGGTCGTATGATCGGCGGAGCAAAACGGAACCATTTCGGGGGAGTCGATGTCGAAGCTGTGCGAAGGTCGTGTGGTCATTGTCACGGGAGCGGGGCGCGGCATCGGCCGTGAACATTCGCTCAGCCTCGCGCGCCACGGTGCGTTCGTGGTCGTAAACGATCTCGGTGGAAACGTCGACGGTACGGGTGGTGACACCTCGCCCGCTCAGCAGGTGGTGAACGAAATCGAGGCGATGGGTGGTCGCGCCGTTGCCAACGGTGACGACATCTCGTCGTGGGACGGAGCACAACGGCTCGTGCGCACCGCCATCGACGTGTTCGGCGATCTGCACGGTGTCGTCAACAACGCCGGCATCCTCCGCGACCGCACGCTCGTCAACATGACCGAGGCCGAGTGGGATGCGGTCATCAAGGTCCACTTGAAGGGCACGTTCGCCCCCGCGCACTTTGCGGCCGAGTACTGGCGCGACCAGCACAAGGCGGGCAAGCCCGTCGACGGTCGCATCATCAACACAACGTCGGTGTCGGGCATCTACGGCAACCCGGGCCAAACGAATTACGGCGCAGCAAAAGCCGGCATCGCCGCGTTCACCATCATCGCGGCGCTCGAACTCGCGCGTTACGACATCACCGTGAACGCTGTCGCACCGGTGGCACTGACGCGCATGACCGAAGGCCTCGGACCCGCACCCGAAACCGAGGAGGAGCGCGAGATGCGTTCGCCGAAGTGGATCGCCCCGATCGTCACGTGGCTCGCTTCCGCCGAGTCGAAGGGCGTCACCGGCCGCGTGTTCGAAGCGAGCGGCCAGACGCTCGCAATCGCCGAGGGATGGCACCGTGGGCCGCGCCGCGATCCGATCTCCGACCCGACGAAACTCGGCCCGGCCGTCGCCGAACTGCTGGCCACCGCGCGGCCGAATGCCGGAATGAACGGCGAAGACGGCACCTGGCCGCAGTCGCCGCGCTGACACCGTTCACACACAACAGGGGGACAATATGCCGATTAATCCTGATGCAGTCGGGTCACAGGGCGACCCGTTCATCTCCACGTGGGACAGCAAGGACTGTCTTCTCTACGCAGTCGGTATCGGCGCCGGAGCCGCCGATCTGCCGTTCAGCACCGAGAACAGCCGCGATGCCGCGGGCAACATCATTCCGCAACAGGTGTACCCGACTTTCCCCGTCATCCTGACGCGCGACCCGGGCTCGCCGATGCGCAACATCGGCACGTTCAATCCGGCGATGCTCGTGCACGGCCAGCAGGCCGTGACGTTGCACAAGCCGGTGCCGGTCGAGGGCTCGGCGCGCATCGTCACGCGCATCACGGGCATCTACGACAAGGGAAAAGGTGCCGTCGTCGCCACCGAGCAAGTTGCCGTCGATGCAGCGGATGGCTCGCCCATGTTCACACTCAATTCGTCGGCCTTCATCCGCGGCGAAGGCGGATGGGGAGGCGACCGCGGCCCGGGCGGTGACAAGAACGTGCCCCCTGCGCGCGTCGCCGACCACGTCGTCACGTACCAAACCGCACCCGACCAGGCCTACGTCTACAGGTTGTCCGGTGACCGCAACCCGTTGCACTCCGACCCGACGTTCGCCGCGATGGGTGGTTTCGACCGTCCCATCCTCCACGGACTCTGCACCTACGGGTTCACAGGGCGTGCGTTGCTTTCGGCACTTTGCGACAACGATGCATCCCACTTCTCCCACATCGAAGGTCGATTCGCTTCGCCTGTCATCGCCGGCGAGTCATTGACGATCTCCATCTGGAATACCGCACCGGGTGAGGCTGTGTTCACCACCGCGGTCGGCACTCGCGTCGTCCTCGACCAGGGTCTCGTCCGCTTCGGTTAGGCCACAGTGCTTCGCCCCCTCAAGTCTCTCTTCGCTTCATTGATGTTGTTGGTTGTCGTATCCACGAAGACGAGTACTTCGACAAGCAGCGAGGGGTTGCCTGTCGTCTTGATGTCGAAGGGAATGCACTTCAGCGTTGCAAATGGTCGTGCACCACAGAATCCTTTTGCCACCGGTGCAGCAGCGACGACGATGCCGTCCTCCTCGTGCGGTGACTTCTGTGCATTCACCGCATATACGTGCGAGACCTCTCGTCAACGTGTCTGTCTCGAGGACTTGAAGATCAACGGGGGTCCGGTGACCCTCATCAACGGGTTTGCTGGAAACTGTGTGACGCAGCATTTGGCGGATGCAAAGTACGACTGGTCAAAGATGTGCATGTCGCCGAGCGACGATTCGGGCAAAGATCTCGACCCCGATTACATCTTCGTCACGGAAGACATTCAAGTCGATTGCTTCGTCGAGACTGCAGCGTCCAAATGTTTACGCACTCTGGTTCACCTGATTCCCAATCTGCGTCGGGCGGAACAACCCCCGCTCTCGAGAGTCGATCTTGTGCTGAGAAGTCCGCAGAATTCGACGTTTTCACAGCGAGCGGGATACGCGCTTGTAAACGGTGTCGTCGAGGAATTCACTCCCGCAACCGAGGCGTCTGATCGCATTCGGCTTTCGATACTTGAGCCGCATCGCAACATCGGGATGCTTCAGCCGGATGAGAGCATGTCAGGTTCCAAGTGTTCATGGTTTTCAATGACCGTGGACGAGTGTTTTCTGACGGAGCGTGTCACCAAGACAGAAAAAAGCCTGAGGGTTTTGCTGTTTCCGGGTCCGGTTCGCCAGCGGTTCAATCCGGCCGCGTTGATAGAGCCATCGCCGGCGGGGGTGGGGACCTATTTCTCGACTAACGCCGAACACGTCGGCGCGCAGGCTGCGGCGGTGGCCAAAGGCGAACTCAGCTTGCAGGTTGCGGGACCGCATCTCGCAGGGAATGGTTCGCCGAATCTGTCATGGATGACTTGGTACTGGCCGTCCGAATTCTTGAAGGCCGAATTCGGTCTGAGCCCACCCGCGGCGAACGAGTCGACGATCAACGTCAATCGGTCCGTGAACGGAAAGAATTCAGATCAACGTGCAACTTTCGAGCCGCAGACAAACGGCTTGAAAGTTGCAGTTACGGACATTGGATTCTCCAGTCCACGCATCGGTGCTCGCCGGATCATCTCGCTCAAAGTGGGTGGTCAAATCTCATTCTCATCTCTCGCAAGCGCAATGGGAATTCCGAAGTTGAGCGCCAAGACCGGTTTCGGTCCCCAGTTTTCGAGGTCGATGCAGAAGAACGTCTCGGTGGGGACGTCTTCTCTTCGGGTCCTCAAACGTGGAAGCCACGAACTGACGTTTCGGTTTCGCGACGACTTTGGGAAGGTCCGTTCAAGGACGATCAAGGTCGTCGCGGGATAAACCTGTTTGTATCTCGTCAATTCCTAGAAGAGCGTGAGTTCGTCGGGTCGGCGTCCGCGGAGCGCGTCGTAGTCGACCTCGACACAAGCCAGGCCGCGC
>JAGWWV010000100.1 GCA_018970175.1 Acidobacteriota bacterium | reverse complement strand
ATCTGCCGGCATTGCCTACGGAGGTTCAAATCCTTCCCGGCCCACTGCGGGTGGCTCCGCACTAAAAACAGCCCAACCCGAAAACGACTCCGCCCGGTCAACGGGCGGAGTCGTTTTTCTTTCCGGGCCCGAACGGCTCGTCACGTCGAGAAAAAGAAGAAACTTCGTTCGCAGGTGGGCTTTCCTTAGTCGTGCCAAGTTTACCGCCATGCCTGCGACCAAGTTCCCACGTTCTGCCACTTCGTCCCGCTGGGCACGTCTCGTCTGTGGCGTGTTGGTGCTGCTCGGCACGATCGGTTCGGTTGACGGGGCGCAGGCAGCGCAGTCGACGACTGGAGGATGGGCATTCTCGGTTAGCGGTTCGAGCCTCCTCCTCGACCGATGTCTTGTCAATCCAAACAATGTGTCCTGTCCAGGTCAGAACGCGACTTGGTATTCGAACGCGACCAGGTCAGTCACGCTGCCATCAGGTTTAACGGTCAACATTTCCGTGTCGGGTTCGGTGTATCTCTCAGCCACCGACCAGTTGATGAGCGCACGTGGCGGTGCAAACGGACAGTTCGTGAGCAACGGCATCGTGTCGTCGACCGGCGTCCAACTTGCGACGGCAGATACGGGATGCACCTACGGGACTTTGTGCACGAGTCGTGGAACCATCACGGTGTCGTTTTCGCGTGCGGTGACCAACCCGGTCGTATCCGTCACGGGTCTTGGTGGTGGAGCGAGCAACGGCACGTTGAACGGTTCAAAGACTGTCTCCTGGACCGAACTCACCTTGACGACACCCGGCGTCACGGCCGACAAGTTGGCCGGCGCGAATTTGACGGTGGCGGCCAACCGCATCGAGCCGACGACAAAGAACCCGACGGCGTCGTGCTCGACGTCGAGCGATTCGAATTACGGGGCGACCGCTTCGGCTGCTTGCGGTTCCATTCGGCTGACGGGAAGCGGAACGTCGTTCACTTTTTCTGCCGACCTCGGCAGCGTGTGCAATGCGGCGTGTTACACCGGGCCAAATGACATCGAGGACGGTTGGACGATGGTGGTCAGCGTCGACGAAGACTTCGGGCTCGCACCTGCGTCGTATGACACGTCTGCGACGAGTCACGTTGTCGGCCCGTTGTACATGGGTGCATCGGTCGTTGCAGATCAGACCGGCACGATGAACCCGGCGACGAATGTTGACGCGTTCGCGGCGGGTGCGAACATCACGACGATTGACGACGGTACAACGGCATTTGCGGGTTCGGTTTCCTTCACCCCGGGTGGAACGTTCTCGGCACCGATCGCGCTGACCGGAGTCGACGCAGCAGCAACCTTGTGCGGGTGGATCGACTTCGATGCGAGCGGAACTTTTGACAGCGCCACGGAACGGGCATGTGCATCACCGGTCTCCGGCGACACATCGGCCACTCTGACGTGGAACGTTCCCGCAACAGTCTCGTCTTCGGTGAAGTACGCACGATTGCGTCTGAGTTTTGATTCTGCGGCGAACAGCCCGGTTGGCAAGGTCGGTTCCGGTGAAGTGGAGGACTATTCCTTCGCTGCGACAGTTGCCTCGTCGACGACCTCGTCGACGTCAACCACAACGTCGACCACAGCAGTCGCCTCAACAACGTCGGTTGCATCGACGACAACTGTCGCCGCCGCAACATCGACTTCCAGCACCACGACTTCCAGCACCACGACTTCCAGCACCACGACGTCCAGCACCACGACGTCCAGCACCACGACGTCCAGCACCACGATGTCCAGCACCACGATGTCCAGCACCACGACGTCCAACACGACGGCCACGAAAATGTCGAGGTTGTCAACGAAGACGACCACAACCGCCGTGGATCAGTCGGGCCTTCCGTCGACGGGTGGACGACCTGCGGGTGGCCTCGTGCTCGGGCTCGGTCTCTGTGCGCTCGGCGCGGTGTTGATGACTCGCCGTCGACTGACCTGACGTCGGTTTTGCGGCGTCGTCAGAGGAGGCACTGCATCACGGCGACGTCGAGCCACCGGTTGAACTTGCGGCCGACTTCGACCTCGACGCCGACCAAGCGGAAGCCGCACGCTTCGTGGAGCGCGCGCGAGGCGGCACCGCTGGCTTCAATGCGGGCGAACACGGCGTGAAAGCCCGACTCGCGGGCAACCTCGAGCAACGCGGTGAGGAGCAGCCGGCCGATGCCGCGGCGGGACAGTGAGCGGTCGACATAGACCGAGTCCTCGACGGAGGTCCGGTAGGCGGCCCGTTCCTTGTAGGGCGAGAGTGCGCCGAACCCGAGCACCTCGCCCTCGGCGTTGACCGCCACGATGGCGCTGAACGCACCGGTCCGGGCGGCGATCCAGTCCTCTTGTTCGGCCAGGGTGCGGGGGACCAGGTCGAAAGTGGCCGTGGTGTGCTCGACCTCGTGGTTGTAGATCGCGGCAATGGCGGCGGCATCGGCCACGGTCGCGGGCCGGAGGGCAACGTGGCCCAGGGGCTCGTTCGTGGTCGACATCGCCCCCGAAACTAGCCCTCGGGACGGGCGGAGAACCCGAAAAATCCGCCGATAGAGTCACAAACCGTCTCGGGTCCGCCCGGGTCACGCCCTCTTAGCTCAGTCGGCAGAGCGTTTCCATGGTAAGGAAAAGGTCGTGGGTTCGATTCCCACAGAGGGCTCCGCCAGGTTCCGATCAACCCGGCACGGCGATGGCGGCGTAGCTCAGTTGGTCAGAGCATCCGGCTCATAATCGGAAGGTCATCGGTTCGATCCCGATCGCCGCTACCAAACCAGTTTCAAGAAATCCACCAAACCACCCACAGAACAAACGGAGTAATCAGAAATGTCGAAGGCAAAGTTTGAGCGTACGAAGCCTCACGTGAACATCGGAACGATGGGTCACATTGACCATGGTAAGACGACGTTGACGGCGGCGATCTCCAAGACGTTGGCTGATCGTGGGTTGGCGGAGTACACGCCGTTTGATCAGATTGACAAGGCGCCGGAAGAGAAGGCGCGTGGTATCACGATTTCGATTGCTCACATTGAGTATGAGACGGCGAATCGTCACTATGCGCACGTGGACATGCCGGGTCACGCTGACTACATCAAGAACATGATCACGGGTGCTGCTCAGGTTGACGGCGCGATTTTGGTGGTGGCTGCGACTGATGGTCCGATGCCCCAGACGCGTGAGCACGTGTTGTTG
>JAGWWV010000099.1 GCA_018970175.1 Acidobacteriota bacterium | reverse complement strand
GAGGACGTACTTGGCCGGTTCGTTGACGACGAACGTGGTGGGGCCGACTTCGGTGCCATAGCTCTTTGCGACGCGCGGACCCCACTGGTCGAGGCCGGCCGGCACCACGTCGAGGGCCGAGTAGACCTCGATACCCCATGGTTTGGTTTGCGGGTTGACCATCAACGTTCCCGTTGCGGGACTCGACAGTTCAAGCACGACACCGACCCCACCTTTTGAACCAAAGAACTTGTCGCCGTAACACACCGTGCGCCACTGCGTACGCGGCATGCCGTCGAGCAACAGCGGAAGCAGTTCGTCGTTTTCGACTCCGTCGTCGCCGTTCGGGTCGTAGCTCATTGCGCGTGTGATGGTGACCGGCCCCGCAGGTGCCGCCGCCATCGTTGGTGTAGGTTCCGTCGCGATCACCTCGGTGGTGAGCGGCGCCTCATTGGTGACGCTGCGCCATGTGACGACGCCAACGAGAACGACGACGAGAAGAATCGCTGCGGCAAGCATCGTCGACGGTGCGATGTTGAAACGTGCAGCACGTCGGTCGGTTGGTGCAGTGCTCGTGCGCGTGACGGGGTTGCTGATCGTGACTTCACCGGGAATGACGGGTCGCTGACCGCCCGTCACGGGTGAGAGCGGATGCGATTCGATGACACCGGGTTGGCCACTCGGTGGCGTGAGACCCGTTGGTGTTCCGTCGACGCCTGCTTCACGAATCCGGAAGAGGGCTTCGTACACCTGTAAACCCGTTGCGGGGCGTCGGGACGGTTCGCGCTGCAGCATCTGGTGAATGAAATCTGTGAGCGCCGGGGGCAAATTCGGGCGTTTTTTCAGGAGATTCGTGGGTTCCCGCTGCACTCGGGCGAGGGCGGTTTCGACGTCGGATTCGCCGATGAAGGGCACGCGGCCGGCGAGACACTCGTAGAGGACGAGACCGAGTGAATAGATGTCGGCACGACCGTCGAGTGGCTTTCCGCGAACTTGTTCGGGCGACAGATACTTCGCCGTTCCCATCATGATGTTCTGATTCGTGAGGTCGGACTCATTGCCGTTCACCGCTTTGGCAATTCCGAAGTCCGCAAGCATCACGCGCCCCGTCGGTGTGATGAGAATGTTGCCCGGCTTGATGTCGCGATGCACGAGACCCGACGCGTGCGCGGCGTCGAGTGCGCTGGCGATGGCCATGCCGATGTGAATTGTGAGCGAGGGACTGATGCGGGTCTTCTGGTCGAGCACTTCGCGCAGCGTGAGACCTTCGATGTACTCCATCACGACCGCTTGGTGTCCGGCGTTTTCGACGACGTCGTACACCGTCACGATGTTCGGGTGGCTGAGATTTCCCGCGGCCTGTGCCTCGCGGCGGAAACGTTCGATGACGACGGGGTCGTTGTTGTGCTGCGCCTTCATCATTTTCACCGCAACCTTGCGGTTCAGCGAGATGTCGTTGGCGAGCCACACTTCGGCCATGCCGCCCTGGCCAATTCGTTTTTCGAGTCGATAGCGCGCTCCGATGAGCGAGTTCGGTACGAGAGACGAAGCCATTGCGCACACGACGCTAGTTGTGGGCGCCTTTCAGATTGAGGAATACCGTGTTGTTCACAGCGCGTCGAAGAACGCGACACCGATGGTGCCGCGGCCGGCGTGGGTGCCGATGACCGCACCGATGTCGCCCACTTCGATCGATCCCGAGTAGACGCTGCGCAGCTGTGCGAGAAAGGCCTCGATGTCGTCGCAGTCGGCATGCAACACGGCGAGGTCGGTGATGTTGCCGTGCTCTTTCACCTTCTGGATGAGAAAGGCGAGCGCCTTGGTGCGGGTGCGCTGGCGGCCGCCTTCTTCGACCTTGCCTTCGCGGACGTCGATGATCGGCTTGATGGCAAGGGCCGAGGCGATCATGGCCTTGGCGCCACCGATCCGGCCGCCCTTTTTCAGGTTTTCCAGGGTGTCGAGAGCACCGTAGACGTGAACGCGGCCCGAGAGATCGGTGCCTTTCGCTGCGACGTCGTCGATTCCGGCCCCGGACTGGGCGGCCTGGGCGCAGGCGCGGACGATGATGCCCTGGCCCATCGACACACTGCGGCTGTCGACCACGCGCACGGGAATGTCGGCTGCAACGGAGCGGGCGGCGATCTCGGCGCTTTGCATGGTCGCTGACAGGGCAGAGGACAACGAGACCACGACGATGCCCGTGGCGCCCTGGGCGAGGAGCGCGCGAAAGGCGGTTTCGAATTGGCCGGGCGAGGGAGCCGCCGTTTCCGGGAGCACCGGTGAAGCCGCGCACTTCGCCCAGAACTCCTTCGGACCGAAGGCCTCGCGGTCGACGTAGTCGGTGTCACCGAAGCGAATGGTGAGGGGGACGACCGTGATGCCGTACTGGTCGATGATCGACTGCGGCAGGTCGCAGGCGCTGTCGGTGACGATGCGGACTGTCATGTCCGAAAACCTAGTTCTTGGCGTTCGAAACACCGTGTTCGAGATGGCGTGACGGATGGTCGACCACTGCAAGTGCCGCCTCGATCGCCCGTCGCCGCTTGGAGCGCCAGTTGTGGGCCCACCATGTGAGGAGTACGAGGAGAGCCGTTGCGGTCACCACTTGTCCAAGGCCCGCGATCGCACTGACGTTTGCGGTGATGGTGACGGGTTCGCCGAGGGCCAGGTCGCCACGGGGTGTCAACAATTGAACCGACACGGGGAACCGGCCGTTCGAACGCGCCTCGACGTTGATCACGACTTCTGCGCTTGCATTCGCGGGCACTTCGAGAACTTGCCGAGCCTTCGGGAACTTCAGCTTCGCGCTGCGGAACCGTACGACCGCCCGCAACGTGGTGTCGGAGGTGTTGCGCACCTGTAGCCGAAGCTCGGCCTTGCGCGAGCTGAGGGTGAAGTTTGCCGCTCCGGGCAACTCGAGTGCCCCGATGAGGGCCTTGGTCGACTCACGCAGGTTCGCAACGAGCGCAGTGTTCAAGGTGGCGTCGGTTCGGCTGGAGAGGAGCGTCGTGAGCATGGCCGGCCATGTTTCGCGCCGCGGGTCGTTGTCGGTGAGCATCGAAACGATGTTGTTGACGCGCGGCGTCAATTGGTCGACCTGCGATTTGGCCCTGGAAAGCGAGGTGTCGGTACCCGCCGACAAGTCGAGCACGTCACCGGTGGTTTCCGCCACCGCGGGTCGCGGCGTGACCGGCACCTTGAGAACGGGGCTCGACCCGACGAGCCGGAACAATTGCTGGAGGACGGCCGGATTGGCCGGCCGCGCATCGTCGGTGCC
>JAGWWV010000098.1 GCA_018970175.1 Acidobacteriota bacterium | reverse complement strand
CGTTGCGGACGCTGGGCATTGCGGTTGTGGCGAAGTCGAAGGTGGTCCCCACGTCGACGACGAAGACCGTCTGTACCGTGCTTCCGGGTGTGAAGGTGAAGGGTTTGAAGTCGGGCATCTGTCGACTGACGGTGAAGATCACGCCGCCGCCGACGAAGAAGGTGCCGAAGCCGAAGACAACGACAAAGAGGATCACGATCACGATCAAGTGATCGTGTAGCAACCCAACTTCTTCGGAGGGCGGGGCGCCTACTGCGTGCTCAACGCGGTGCGCGCCTCGCCCTCCGTGTTTTTGTACACGGGGCCGATGGCATCGATGACGACGTTGACGAGAACGCCGTCGGGAATCTGCGCCTTGCCGGTGAGCTCCTCGGTGATGGGCGTCATGCGTTGGTAGCCGACGGTGAAGGGATCGACTCCGTAGGTGACGGGCGTGGTGATGGGAAGATCACCTTCGCCGACGGGAATGTCGCCGTAGTAGAGCTGCATCGAACCCTTGAAGCGACCGGTCGAGGTGAAAACCGCGCGTACGAGAACGTCGCCGGGCGGAAGTTCGATGCTCGCCGAGATGGTGGTGGTGAATGCGCCGAGGAAGTTCGACGCATAGTGCAGTCGACGCCCTTTGATGTACAGCGCGTAGCCGCCCGAGTGGCTGCCGTGGCCGACGAGGATGCCGTCGATGTTCCCGCTTGCGGGCACGTTGAGCGCGGCCGCAATCTGGAAGGAACGATTCTTCAGGTTCGGTGCGGTTGATTCGGGAAGTGGCGAGATTCCGGGCAGGTAGACGTAGCGGTCACGCAGGTGGCGACGATCGCTGTACCGGCCGGGCTGGTTGTTCAGCGGAAGCACCTGGTACCTGTCGGCCTCGGTCCACCACAGCTGCTTCAGTTCCTCCAACTTGTCGGGATGCGACGCGGCGAGGTCGTCGCATTCGGAGAAGTCGTTCGCAACGTTGTAGAGCTCCCAGATGTCGGCATCAAAAGGCCGGTTCGCATCGCTGCCGTCGTAGGCGATCATTGCGGGCGGATGGAAGACGACGGCTTTCCAACCGTCGTGGTAGATCGCCCGTGAACCGAGCATCTCGTAGTACTGCGTCGTGTGCTTCGATTCGACGGCGTCGCTTGGCAACGTGTGAACGAAGCTGATGCCTTCGATGGGGCTCTGCGTCACGCCCTTGATGACCTTCGGCGGTTGCATGCCGAGCATGTCGAGCAGCGTGGGGACGATGTCGACGACGTGCACGTACTGGTGGCGGGTTTCTCCGCGTGCGGGCAACTTGTTGCCCCAGTGCATGATCATCGGGTCACACACGCCGCCTTCGTGGGTGTCGCGCTTGAACCGCTTGAGCGGGGTGTTTCCGACCCACGCCCATCCCCACGGATAGTGGTTGTTGGCGTGTTCGGTGCCGAGAAGGTCGATGCGCTTCAGGTTTTCTTCCAGGCTCTCGGGTACGAAGTTGAAGAAGTACTTCTCGTTGTAACTGCCCTTTGGCCCACCTTCGGCGGAGGCGCCGTTGTCCGACATGACGAGGATGATCGTGTTGTCGAATTCGTCGAGCGTCTTCAGGAAGTTGACGAGTCGGCCAACCTGGGCGTCGGTGTGGGTGAGAAATCCGGCGAACACCTCCATCATTCGCGAGTAGAGGCGCTTCTCGTCGGCCGAGAGCGTGGCCCATTCCGGGACCCATGCCGGACGTTCCGACAGCTTCGTGCCCTTTGGAAGCAGACCGCTTGCGACCTGGCGGTCGAACACGCGGCTGCGCCATTCGTCCCAGCCCATGTCGAACTTGCCACGGTAGGGATCGATGAAATCCTTGGGTGCCTGGTGTGGCGCGTGTGCCGCGCCGGGTGCGAAGTACATGAAGAAGGGTTGCGTCGGTGAGTACGCGCGCAGGTCCTTCAGATAGTCGATGGCGCGGTCGACCAGGTCTTCGGTGAGGTGGTAGCCCTCTGCCGGCGTTTTCGGCGGGTCGACGGCGTGGCTGTCGTGCACGAGGTCGGGGTAGTACTGGTCGGTTTCACCCGCCATGAATCCGTAGAAGCGGTCGAATCCCTTGCTGAGTGGCCAGCGTGTGCGAGGACCGCCGATGTTGCGCTCGTACGGGGGAGTGAGGTGCCACTTGCCGAGTGCGAACGTTGCCCAACCCTTTTCCTGCAGCATCTCGGCCATGAAGCCGTTCTCGTGGGGAATCTCGGCGTCGTATCCGGGGAAGCCCGACGTCATTTCGATGACGCGCGCCATGCCGTTCGAATGGTGATTGCGCCCCGTCATGAGACAGGCGCGGGTGGGCGAGCACAACGCGGTGGTGTGGTAGTTGGCGTACCGCAGGCCGTTGGCCGCAAGCGAGTCGAACGTGGGGGTGGCGATGTCGCTGCCGTAGCAACCGAATTGGGCGTAGCCGACATCGTCGAGGAGAACGATGAGGATGTTCGGGGTTCCTGCCGGGGGCTCGTTCAGCGGTTCCCACGAGAACTTCGAGTCCTCGAACGTGCGACCGATCGTGCCCTTGAAGTTCTTCTTCTGACCCATGGCCCCCTCTTTCTTTCGTCAGATTAGGGGACAAAAGGAAAAGGACCCGCCGGACGCATCCGACGGGTCCTTTTCTTGTCAGGGAGCGATGGTCAGGCGCGCAGGCCCTTGTTCACCATGCTCATGATTGCGTCCCGCAACGGGATGGCTGCGTAAACGATCGCGCCGTTGGCGACGATGTTCATCCAGTCTTCCTTCATCACGAGTCCCCAGCCGGCGGCTGGCCATGTATCGATCCACCAGACCATGAGAATCGAGATCCCGAGACCCCAGTGGGCCCCGATGATCGGGAGGTTCTTCACGGTGCTATTCAGCTTGATGAGTCCGAGGACCGAGTCGATCACGGCGAGAACCGCGGTGAGGACTGCTGACAGGAGGACCAGTTGTCCGATGACGTACATAGATATCAACCCCATTTCTGCAGGATGTCCCTGCACTGGGGACGGTACGTTTCACAGGTTCACAAGGTGTGGATATGTGACGAAACCGTTGCGGTGAAAGGGTTTCAACGGGCCAGGAGGGCGGCGACCGCAGCCTCGGCGCCGGTCTCACCGTCGAGGTCGTGATGGGTCAGGCGCGAAAGGAAGGTGATCGAGACCTCGCCTGCCTCAACGGCCCCGCCGTCGGTGTCAATCGGCAGTGGTAGCGGGTCACCCCACGACATCTTGATGTTGAACGAACTGGTGTGTCCCTCTTTCGCTTCCATCGTTGCCTGCACCATCGCGCGCGGTGGCTCGTGACCCACGC
>JAGWWV010000033.1 GCA_018970175.1 Acidobacteriota bacterium | reverse complement strand
TGTCGGGCCCATCTGACGGTCGCCGAACCATGACGCGGCGATCGGCGCACCGGCCTTGATCATTTCCTCTCCGACGATCAGGCGGTCGATGGCCGGACGTCCGCCGCCGCCAAACTCTTTCGGCCAGGTCATTCCGATGAAGCCGTGTTCGCCGAGCTCCTTTGAGAACTCCTTCGAGTACCCGTTCATCCACGCGTCGTTGTGGCGGCCGTAGCGCACGACGGCGTCTTCGGCGATCTTTCGGGCGTGCTCGCGAAGGTCGATCTGATCGGGCGTCCAGGCGAAGTCCATTCGCGAATCGTACGTTCACGACGGCTGCGGTGAGGACACCTGCGAGCCATTCCGGGCCGGTGGTCACGGGGTTCGCTGAGAGTCACCTTTACAAGTAACGTACAAGTTCGAACCGAACCGAAAGGGCCGCAACATGGCAAAGATCAAGGTCGCCAACCCGGTCGTCGAACTCGACGGCGACGAGATGACCCGTATCATCTGGCAGTTCATCAAGGACCGCCTCATCCTTCCGTACCTCGACATCGAACTCGAGTACTACGACCTCGGAATCGAGTACCGCGACAAAACCGACGACCAGGTCACCATCGACTCGGCGAATGCGATTCTGAAGCACGGCGTCGGCGTGAAGTGCGCCACCATCACCCCCGACGAAGCGCGTGTCGAAGAGTTCAAGTTGAAGAAGATGTGGAAGTCGCCCAACGGCACCATCCGCAACATCCTCGGTGGCGTGGTCTTCCGCGAGCCCATCATCTGCAGCAACATCCCGCGCCTGGTGCCGGGGTGGACCAAGCCCATCGTCATCGGTCGTCACGCCCACGGCGACCAGTACAAGGCCACCGACTTCAAGGTTCCCGGTGCCGGCACGGTCACCATCACCTACACGCCCGCCGACGGCAGTAAGCCGGTCGAGATGGAAGTTGCCAAGTTCGGCAAGGACGGCGGCGTCACCATGGGCATGTACAACTTCAACGATTCGATCCGTGACTTTGCGCGCGCATCGATGCGGTACGGCCTCCAGCGCAACTATCCCGTCTACATGTCGACGAAGAACACGATCCTGAAGGCCTACGACGGCTCGTTCAAGGACATCTTCGAAGAGGTGTACGAAAAGGAATTCAAGGCCGACTTTGAAAAGGCCGGTCTCACCTACGAACACCGCCTCATCGACGACATGGTCGCCTGCGCCATGAAGTGGGAGGGTGGCTACGTGTGGGCCTGCAAGAACTATGACGGCGACGTCCAGTCCGACACCGTGGCGCAGGGATTCGGCTCGCTTGGTCTCATGACGTCGGTTCTCATGACCCCCGACGGCCGCACCGTCGAGGCCGAGGCCGCGCACGGCACCGTCACCCGCCACTACCGCGAACATCAGAAGGGCAACAAGACCTCGACCAACCCGGTCGCGTCGATCTTCGCCTGGACGCGTGGTCTCGAGCACCGCGGCAAGCTCGACAACAATCCCAAGCTCATCGAGTTCGCCACGACCCTCGAAAAGGTGTGTGTCGAAGCCATCGAGGCCGGCGAGATGACCAAGGACCTGTCGATCCTCATTTCGAAAGACCAGCCGTGGCTCACCACCGAGGGCTTCCTTGAAGCACTCGACGTGCGCCTGCAGAAGAAGATGGCCTAAGCGCCATGCGCGCAGTCGTGCTCACCGAATTCGGCGGGCCCGAGGTTCTGCGCATCGCCGAAGTTGCCGCACCGGCCCCCGGACCCGAAGAGGTCTTGGTGTCGGTGCGGGCCACGGCCCTCAACCGCGCCGACCTGCTCGAGCGTATGGGGATGTACCCCAACCCTTTCCCCTCGCAACATCAGATTCCGGGTCTCGAGTTTTCGGGTGTCGTCGAATCAATCGGTGAACGTGTGCGCGACTGGAGACCCGGCGATGCCGTGATGGGCATCGTGAGTGGCGGCGGCTACGCCGAAAAGCTCACTATCCACGAACGCCAAGCGATGCGCGTGCCGCAGGGGATCGATGTCGCCGACGCGGCGGCGATTCCCGAGGTGTTCATCACCGCATGGGACGCGCTGGTCGTGCAGGGTGGTCTCACGAGTGGTCGCACGGCGCTGGTGCACGCCGGTGCTTCTGGGGTCGGCACCGCCGCGATTCAAATCTGTCGGGCCATTGGTGCGCGCGTCATCGTCACGTGCTCGACATCGAAGATGGCGGCCTGTCGACACCTCGGTGCCGATCTCATCATCGACTACACCCAGACCGACTTCGTCGACGCGGTGAAGACCTTCACGAAGAACAGGGGAGTCGATGTGATTCTCGACGTGATCGGTGGCGACTACGTCGATCGCAACATCAACTGTCTCGCCACGAAGGGCTCGATCGTCCAGGTGGGCACGATGGCGGGCGCGCCGCAGGCGGTCAACGTTGGCGCGCTCATGTTCAAACGGGCCCGCATCATCGGCACCGTGCTGCGTGCGCGACCAACCGACGAAAAGATTGCGATCAGTCGTCGCTTCGCCGACGAAGTGCTGCCCTTGTTCGACGCGGGTGCCCTGAAGCCCGTCATCGACTCGCGCCACGCGTTCGCCGACATTGCGAAGGCGCACGAGCACATGGCCGCCAACGCGAACGCTGGAAAGATCGTCGTCGACGTCAGTTGACGGGCGCAATCAGCGCGTCGTCGTCGGTGAGGGTGAAGAGCGATCCCGACCCGTCGTGTTCCGACACCGCGACCAGTGCGCGGGCCACGTCGCGCGGAGCTCTGAACGTGGTTGCGGGCATCGACGCGCGAAGCGGATCGGGAACGATGTTGGTGTCGATGCCGCCGGGGCACAGCGCGTTGATGCGCTGTCCGCGCGACGCAAACACCGGTCCTGCACTCTTCACATAGCCGGCGACCGCATGTTTGGTGGCTGCGTAGTAGGGGTCGAAGGGGAGCGGCCCGAGTGCGGCGGTCGACGCCGTGACCGCGATCGATCCGTTCAATGCGAGATACGGCGCAAGGACCGTGGTGCCGAAGACGACACCGTCGACGTTGACGGCAAAGACCTTCCGATAGCCATTGCCCGCGGCGAGGGCAACGGGATCGTCGTCGATGGGTTGTGATGGACTTCGTGTCATCACCCCAGCATTCAGGAACGCGAAGTCGACCTCGCCCGCGCGCGCGGTGACGAATGATGCCGCGGTGTTCCATGCGTCGAGGCTGGTGACGTCGCAGGCCACGAAGGCCGCTCCGGCGGCTTCGACTGCCGCCCGGCGTTCATTGCCGGCAGGATCCAAGCCGGCAAGGTCGAAGCCGAAGACGATGTCACCGCGTTCAACGAGGAGGGTGACGAGTGCCTTTCCTAGACCCGAGGCCGCACCGGTGACGATTGCGATGCGGGACACGGTGTGATGCCTCAGCGAGCCGCGATCGGCACGTAGTCGCGCTCGTCGGGTCCCTTGTACCACTGGCGGGGGCGGCTGATCTTTTGCTCTTTGTCGCCGAGGAGTTCGGCGAAGTGGGCGAGCCAGCCGGCCGTGCGCGGGATGGCGAAGAGCACCGTGAACATGTCGACCGGGAAACCGAGCGCCTGGTAGATGAGACCCGAGTAGAAGTCGACGTTCGGGTACAGCTTGCGCTGCACGAAGTAGTCGTCCTTCAGTGCGGTCTCTTCGAGCTTCAGGGCGATGTCGAGGAGCGGGTTCTTGCCGGTGACGGCGAACACGTCGTACGCGGTCTTCTTGATGATTGTGGCGCGCGGGTCGTAGTTCTTGTAGACGCGGTGTCCGAAGCCCATGAGGCGACCCTTGCCTTCCTTCACCGACTGGATGAAGGCGGGCACATTCTCGAGCGAGCCGATTTCCTCGAGCATGCGCACGACGGCTTCGTTTGCGCCGCCGTGGAGCGGGCCGTAGAGCGCGGCCGACGCGCCTGCCGCGGCCGAGTACGGGTCGGCGTTCGACGAGGCGATGACGCGCATCGCGGTGGTGCCGCAGTTCTGCTCGTGGTCGGCGTGAAGGATGAAGAGGATGTCCATCGCACGGGCGAGCACCGGATCGACGGTGTCGTCGTTGCCAATCTTGAACATCATGTTGAGGAAGTTCGCCGAGTAGGACAGCGAGTTCTCGGGCTGGACGAACGAGAGTCCCTTGCTGAAGCGGTAGGCCATCGCGGCGAGTGTCGGCACCTTGGCGATGAGGCGCAGGGTCTGGCGGTCGAGAGCCGGCTTGTTGAAGATGTCCTTTGCGTCGTCGTAGAAGGTTCCGAGGGCTGCAACCGACGAGATGAACATGCCCATCGGGTGGGCGTCGTAGTGGAATCCGTCGACGAAACGCTTGCGCATGTTCTCGTGGATCATCGTGTGGTGCGTGACGTCGTAGGTCCACTTGGCGAGTTCGTCGGCCGTGGGCAGATTGCCGTTCAGGAGAAGGTAGGCAACTTCGAGGAACGTGCTCTTTTCGGCGAGCTGTTCGATCGGATACCCGCGGTAGCGCAGGATGCCGGCGTCGCCGTCGAGGTAGGTGATGGCCGACGAGCACGCTGCAGTGCTGAGGTAGGCCGGGTCGTACACCCGCAGGTCGGGGTCGAGCTCGCGAAGCGCAGATGAAGGGAACACACCATCCGTGATGGGAACCGTGACCTTCTTGCCGGTGCGGTCGTCAATGATCGTGATGGTTTCGGCCATCGCTGTATCCCTTCAGTTTTCCAAGGGGGCTTCCTCCCCGCGGGCAAGGATAGGCGAGAGGGTGCCTTTGGTTACAACGGAGTGTTGTCGTGCTTGCGGGCCTGCAGGCGCTCACGTTTGTGCTCGAGCGCACGAAGTGCCGATGCGATCTCGCGGCGCGTATCCGCGGGTTCGACGACCCCGTCGACCAGGCCACGATCGGCGGCGATGTAGGGGTTGAGGAGCCGTTCGGTGTAGTCGGCTTCGAATGCGGCTCGTTCCTCGGGGCTGGCCCGGCGCTGGAGTATGGCTGCGGCCTGCCCCGCGCCCATGACGGCCAGTTCCGACCACGGCCAGGCAAGACACAGATCGTTGCCCATCGTCTTCGAGTCCATGACGATGTAGGCCCCGCCGTACGACTTACGGAGAATGATGCAGATGCGGGGCACTGAAGCGCGTGCATAGGCGAAGACCAATTGGGCTCCATGACGAATCATTCCGCGCCACTCGAGGTCCTTGCCGGGGTAGAAGCCCGGCGTGTCGACGAGTGTGAGGAGGGGGATGTTGAAGGCGTCGCAGAAGGCGACGAAGCGCGCCGCTTTCTGGGATGCGGGAATGTCGAGGGTGCCGGCAAGAACCACCGGTTGGTTCGCCACGATTCCAATGACGCGACCTTCGATTCGCGCGAGTGCGGTGACCGCGTTGGCGGCCCATCGTGCGCGCAATTCCAGGAAATCGCCGTCGTCGACGAGCGAGGTGATGATCTTGCGCACGTCGTACGAACCCGTTGATGACGCGGGAATGCAGTCTCCGGCTTCGGGTGTCGGCCGGTCCCAGGGGTCGTCGGTCTCGAGCAGCGGTGGAAGATCGTCGACATGGTTGGGGAGATACGAGAGCAGCTGCTCGGCGGCGGCAACGGCTGCATCGAGGTCGGCGACGATGATCGACGCAACGCCGCTTGCCCGGGCGTGCGTCGTCGCCCCGCCCAGTTCGTCGTTGCTCACCACTTCTCCCGTGAACTCGGCAACCATGGTGGGACCCGAGACGAAGGCGTACGCCTCGTCGGTCATGATGACGAAGTCGGCAAGGCCGATGAGAAGCGCGGGCCCCGACACGGCGGGTCCGTTCACGATGTGAATCGTCGGCACGATGCCCGAGCACGCGGCGAGCGCCTTGGCTGCCGAACCCCAACCGTGCAGCGCCGCAATGCCCTCGACGATGTCGGCTCCCGACGATTCGACAACCATGATGAGGGGGAGCTTCTTTTCGACCGCGGTGCGGGCACCGGTTTCGATGACGAGTGACGCATCGGCGGACAGCGCGCCGCGACGAACCGTTTCCTCGATCTCGATCCACATGACGCGACGTGCTCCATCGCCGTCGAACGAGGCTAGCGTGCGCACCTCTGCGCGAGCGGCGCCCTTGACGGCTTTCACCAACTGAACGGTCGCCTTCGGAGCCAGCATCGACATGACGTCCCGAGATTAGGCGCGAGCGAAGGGGAAAGCCCCCTTGCCGACGTGAACCCCGGGTTGGCGGGGTCCACTGCGGCTCACGACTTGGTGGGCGACTTCAAGAGCGGCGAGTGTCGCGCGGTTGGGTTGAGGTCGGTAGCGCTGCGCCCAGCCAACGACTCGGCGGGGAAGTTCGGGAACCTGCACGCGGGTGAAGTCACCCTTCAGCCAACCCGGGATGGCGCTGGCAGGCGCGATTGCTGCGCCGAATCCTTCGAATGCCATCGACGCGAGCAGTCGTACGCCGTCGATTTCGGCCTGTGACTGCAGCACCACGCCCTTGTTGGCGGCCGCACGGTCGACGATGCGTCGGAACGCGGTGCTGCGTGGCGGCAGCAAGAGAGGGAAGCGGGCGAGATCTTTCAACGAGATCGATTCGTACGACGACAGTTCGTGTTTGTTCGGGACGATCAGCAACATGTCCTCGGCGAAGAGTGGTTCGACCCGGAACTCCGCGTCTTCGACGGGCAAGTGAACGATCGCGGCATCGATGCTGCCGTTCTGAAGGCGCGGTGTCAGTGACGACGTGCTGCCTTCGTGGATGACCGCGCGGACGTCGGGGTGGGCTTTGGCCATGGCGACCAGCATCCGCGGCATCAACCAGCGAGCCGTGGTGCCGAGCACACCGATGCGGGTGTCGCCCGTGATGTGGTCGTCGCGGGACTTGATGTCGGTCTCGATGTCGTCGAGTTCGTGGAGAATCCGCCGCGCCCGTTCGGCCACGATTTCGCCGTCGTCGGTGAGGCGCCCCGACAGCCGGTCGACGAGAACCACCCCCAGGTCCTTCTCGAGCCGGCTGATGTGGGCAGAGACGTTGGACTGGACGGTGCCGAGCGCGCGGGCCGCCCCGGAGAACGATCCCTGCTCCGAAATCGCCACAAGGCTGGCCAATTGGCGCAATTCCATGGGGGAGGTCTACCACGTGGGCCGACATCCATCACAAATTATGATGACAAGTATCACGCCGTTCGCCTTGAGTGTTCACACACTCACGTGTCAAGATAAGGACACATCAGCAAAGCCCTTCCCCCCAAGGGTGATGCGAGAACCCAATTCGGTCCCCCACCGAGGGTTCAAAGGTTGAGAGGCCCCGCGTCCCCCACGCGGGGCCTTTCCCGTTCTCGGGACGAAACGACGGGCCGCTCGGTCCTACAGTGCGGCCATGGCCGGCGCAGCCTTCTTCGACCTCGACCGCACCCTCTTGGGGGAGGCGTCGGGTCCCGTCCTGTCGCGGGCACTGCGCGGGGCGGGTCTCGGGGGCCCCGAGTTCCCACTCGAACCGCTGCTCTTCAAGATCTTCAACACGGTGGGTGAAACGCTGCCGAGCATGGTGCTGGCCCGCCAGGGTGCGGCCGTTCTCGCCGGAACACGCCAAGCCGACGTTCGTGCCGCCGCGGCAGGCGCGGTGCACGGTCTGCGTTCATTGTTGCAGCCCTATGCGTCGCAGGTGATGGAGTCGCACCGTGCGGCCGGCGAACGCGTCGTCATGGCAACCACGACGCCCTACGACTTTATTCTTCCGTTCGCGCGTGATCTTGGTTTCGACGATGTGATTGCAACGAAGTTCGCAGTCGATGCCGATGGCCGTTACACCGGTGAACTCGACGGGCCCTTCGTGTGGTCGCAGGGAAAGTTGAACGCCGTGAAGACGTGGGCCGAGGCGAACAACGTGTCGCTCGCCGACAGCACTGCGTATTCGGACAGCTTCTACGATGCGCCGCTGTTGTCGGCCGTCGGCACGCCGTTCGCAGTCAATCCCGACCCGCGGTTGTCACTGTTGGCTGCGGCGCGGCGTTGGCGGGTGAAGAACTTCGACGTCGCCGACGGCATCACCAAGGTTCCCGTCGTCGGCCTCGAGGTGCAAAAGCTCGCACTTGCGCTGACGCGGCCGACGACGTTCCCGTTCGCCAGGTTCAGCATTTCGGGCGTCGACAACATTCCGCGGTCGGGTGCTGCGATTCTCGTCGGCAACCATCGCAGTTACTTCGACGTTGCAGCGGTCGCGATGGTCGTTGCGCGATCGGGACGCACGGTGCGCTTCCTCGGCAAGAAAGAAGTGTTCGACGCACCGATCATCGGTCAGATCGCGACCGCGATGGGCGGAATACGTGTCGACCGAGGAACCGGAAGTGACGAACCGTTGTTGGCCGCGGCCGACGCGCTGTCGGTGGGCGAGATGGTGGCGATCATGCCGCAGGGAACAATTCCCCGCGGTCGGGCGTTCTTCGATCCAGTGTTGAAGGGCAAGTGGGGAGCCGCACGCCTTGCCGCGCACGCACGCGTTCCCGTCATTCCGATCGGTTTGTGGGGAACAGAGGACGTGTGGCCGCGGAACTCGCGTCTGCCCAACGTGTTGAACATCACGAAGCCGCCGATCGTGCGTATCACCGTGGGCTCGCCCGTGGCGTTGACTTACGACGACGTCGATGCCGACACGAATCGAATCATGAACGCGATCATGAATCTGCTGCCCGACGAATCGCGTTGGCACGTCGAGCCGACGGAAGAACAGATTCGCCGTGCATCGCCGCCGGCCAAGAAACCGGAGACGAAGCAGTAGCTACTTCTTTGCGACCTTCTGTCGCACGATGTTGAGAGCCGAGCCCGCCCTGAACCACTCGACTTGCTCGGGGCTGAAGGTGTGCTTCGCTTCGAATTCGATCTTCGAGCCATCGGGCTTCGTGATGACGCACTTCACGTTCTTGTCGGGAACGGGGGGCAGGTTCAACACGCTGATGCGATCGTCTTCACCGATCAGGTTGTAGGTGTCGGGGTCGGCGAAGGTGAGGGGCACCATGCCCTGCTTCTTCAGGTTGGTTTCGTGGATGCGGGCAAACGACCGGGCGAAGATGACGACGCCACCGCGGAAGCGTGGCTCCATCGCCGCGTGCTCACGCGACGAACCTTCGCCGTAGTTCTGGTCGCCGATGGCGCACCACTTGATGCCGGCCTGCGAGTAGCGCTTGGCGATGTCGGGGTAGGAGCGGGTACCACCGTCGGTGATGTCCTTGCCCTCGCCGACGGCGTCGTTGTACGCGTTCACCGCACCGATGAAGAGGTTTCCCGAGATGTTCTCGAGGTGCCCGCGATAGGTGAGCCACTTGCCGGCCGCCGAGATGTGATCGGTCGTGCACTTGCCCTTCGCCTTCATGAGGACCGGGAGCTCGACGTAGTCCTTGCCGTCCCATGCAGGGAACGGATCGAGCAACTGCAAGCGGTCGGAAGTGGGTGACACCGCAACGGTGATGTTGCTGCGATCGGCCGGCGGGGCGGTGAAGGTGTTGCTGCCGGGGTCGTATCCATTCGAGGGCAGCACCTCACCAACCGGCGGGTCGAGTTTCACCTGGGTGCCGTCGGGCGCCGTGATCGTGTCGACCGTCGGGTCGAAGTCGAGTCGACCCGACAGCGCGATCGCGATGACCGTGTCGGGGCTGGTGACGAACGACAGAGTGTTGGCCGACCCGTCGGCGCGCTTCGGGAAGTTGCGGTTGAACGAGTTGACGATGCTGTTCGGCTTTGCCGTCTTGTCGCCTGCGCGCTCCCACTGACCGATGCACGGACCGCACGCATTGGCGAGAACTGTTGCACCGATCGCCTCGAGATCGGCCATCAGTCCGTCACGCTCGATCGTCGCGCGGATCTGTTCGGAACCGGGTGAGATGAGCAATTCGACTTTTGCCTTGAGGCCCTTGGCGGCCGCCTGGCGAGCAACCGATGCCGCACGAGTGATGTCCTCGTACGACGAGTTCGTGCAGCTGCCGATGAGTGCGGCCGACACCTCGAGCGGCCAGTCGTTCTCGCGAGCAGCCTTGCCGACGCCGTCTTTGCCGACCTTGTGCGCACGGTCAGGGGAGTGGGGGCCGTTGATGAGGGGCTTGAGCGACGAAAGGTCGATCGTGATTGTCTGGTCGTACTGTGCGCCGTCGTCGGGGCGCAGGTCGGCGGCGACTTTGTCGGCTGCGTCGGCGATTGCCTCGCGGCCCGTCGCCTTCAGGTACATCGCCATGTTGTGGTCGTAACCGAACACCGAACACGTGGCGCCGATTTCGGCACCCATGTTGCAGATGGTCGCCTTGCCGGTTGCCGAGATGCTGTCGGCGCCGGGACCGAAGTATTCGACGATTGCGCCCGTGCCGCCTTCGACGGTGAGTTGGCGCGCAACTTCGAGAATGACGTCCTTCGGGCTCGACCAACCGGAGAGTTCGCCGGTCAGCTTCACGCCGATGACCTTCGGCCAGCGGACGTTGAACGGGAATCCGGTCATCACGTCGACCGCGTCGGCTCCACCGACACCGATCGCAACCATGCCGAGACCACCCGCGTTCGGCGTGTGGCTGTCGGTGCCGATCATCATGCCGCCGGGGAATGCGTAGTTCTCGAGCACGACCTGGTGGATGATGCCGCTGCCGGGCCCCCAGAAGCCGATGCCGTACTTGGCCGAGACCGAACGCAGGAAGTCGTAGACCTCTTTGTTGGTGTCGATGGCAACGCCCATGTCGATCTTCGCGCCGTCCTTTGCGGTGATCAGGTGGTCGCAGTGGACGGTCGACGGAACCGCTGCTTCGGGAAGGCCCGCGGTCATGAACTGCAACAGCGCCATCTGTGCGGTTGCGTCCTGCATTGCGACGCGGTCGGGGTGGAAGTCGGCGTAGCTGCGGCCGCGCTCCATTTCCTGGTTCGCAGGATCGGCGAGGTGGTTGATGAGGATCTTCTCGGCGAGCGACAGCGGGCGACCCAGGCGCTTGCGGCCGAGTGCGACGCGCTCGCCGAGGGTGCCGTACACCTTGTTCACGAGTTCGATGGGGGTACCTGCAGAAACGGCCACGGCGGCTCCTTCAATGACGGGGGTTGCAATTTGTCGACTTGTAGACAACTCTAATACAAGTGCGTTCGATCCGCTATCAGCAAATCGCAGAGGAACTGCGCGGCCGCGTGCTGGCAGGCGAGTTCGCGGCAGGTCGGATGCTGCCGAGTGAATCGGAACTGTCGGCTGAGTTTTCTGCAAGTCGCGTCACGGTGCGACGCGCGCTCGAGGTCCTGCGCGACGAAGGTCTGGTCGATGCCCGGCAGGGTTTCGGATGGTTCGTCGCGGGTGACCCGCTGCGTCAGCCGCTCGGCCGGCTCGCCACGATCGAAGAACAGATGGCCGAGAGTGGCGTGGTCTCCGAACGTCGCATTCTCGAGTTCGCCTTCGAGCGCGCTCCAAAATTCGTGACTCGGGTGTTGAGCACACCGCAAGTGCTGCGCGTCAAGCGACTCAACATGGCCGACGGTGAACCGTTCGCAATCGTCACGGTGTGGTGTCCTGCCGACCTCGGCCAACATCTCTCTCGTCGCGATGTCGAGCAGTCGCCGTTCTATGAGCTGCTCGAGATTCCGCTGCAGGGTGCGACGCAAACGATCGGTGCCGACGCGGCTAGCGATGACGACGCGAAGTTGTTGCACGTTCCCGTCGGCTCACCCGTTTTGCGCTGCGAACGCGTGACGTCGGATGCATCCGGACGCGCGGTCCTCTTGTCACGACACGTCTTTCCGGGCCATCGCACGGAATTTGTCGTCGACTTGCCGCAGGCAGCGCCATCGATCGCCCCGACAGGCCTTCGCCTCATCGACTAATCAAAGGGTTCTCGGTGTGTAATTACCCGGAATTCGGGTAATTACACACCGAGAACCCCGGGGGTTAGCGGGTGCCCCAGGTGTCCCAGTGCATCACGGTGTCGAGCGGAAGACGCTTGGCAACCTTGAAGTCGGTTCCTTGCGTGTACGCGATAGGGAAGAGGCCGGCCTGCGACACCGTGTCGTACGGGATGCCCAGAACTTCGGCGGCCTGCTTTTCGCCTTCGCCGATGAGGTGGATGGTGGTCCAAGCCGAACCAAGACCGCGTTCACGCAGCGCCATCATGAACGACCACACCGCGGGAAGAATCGAGCCCCATGCCGATGCGCCCATGAAGACCGACGCGTTGTCGAGGCGACCGGTGATGCAGGGGACCAACATGAGTGGCACGCGGTGGAAGTTCTCGGTGAGATACGTGGCCGACTCGGTGATCTTGTCGCGCTGTTCGGCGCGCAGGTCACCGTCTTCGTACTGAGCGCTGCGCGGGTTCTTCGCGTAGATCGAGAAGTTTGCCTTGTAGATGTCGGCGAGGGCCTTCTTCTTCGCGGCATCTTCGACGATGACGAACTGCCAGCCCTGGCTGTTCGAGCCCGTTGGTGCCTGGAGGGCGATTTGGAGGCAGTCCTCGACGACCGAACGCTCGACCGGCTTGTCGAAGTCGAGGCGCTTGCGCACGCTGCGGGTGGTGGTCAGGACTTCGTCTGCGGTGAGGTTCAGCTTCATGAAAGGCAGTGTGTCACGGTTGGCTGGCACGTGACACACTGGGGCCATGAGCACCGAGCAGAGAGTGACCGTGAACGTGAGCGGCGGGATCGCCGACGTTCGAATGAACCGTCCTGACAAGCGAAATGCCCTCGACGGCGCCATGTTCGCCGCTCTTGTCGAGGCGGGCGAGGGGCTAAAGACCCGCCGCGACGTTCGCGTGGTCGTGTTGTCGGGTGAGGGTTCGTCCTTCTGCGCGGGTCTCGACTTCGGGTCGTTCCAGCAGATGGCGGGTGGAGCAAAGGCCGATGGCGAGCGCGAGCCTGCAGCGTCGGACATGGCGCCCGGCCGCATCACCCACCTTGGGCAGCAGGCGGCGTGGGTGTGGCAGGAGATACCGGTTCCGGTCATCGCTGCGGTTCACGGTCATGCACTCGGCGGCGGCATCCAGGTGGCGCTCGGCGCCGACATTCGCGTGGTTCACCCCGATACACAGATGTCGGTACGAGAGATCCATTGGGGTCTCGTGCCCGACATGACGGGGACGCTCGTACTTTCCCGCTTGGCACGGCCCGACTTGGTCAAGGACATTGTGTTCACTGCGCGCGTGTTCAGCGGCCTCGAGGCCTATGAAATGGGTCTCGCGACGCGCATCTCGGACAAGCCGCTCGACGATGCGATGGCGATGGCGGCCGAGATTGCCGACCGCAGCCCCGATGCCGTTCGGGGCGCAAAGGCCCTTATCAACCGCCTCTTCACGCAGCAGGCAGCCGAGCAATTTGCCGAAGAACGTCGCATCATCGGCAGCCTCATCGGCAAGCCGAATCAGGTCGAGGCCGTCATGGCCAACTTCGAAAAGCGGAAAACGGCTTTCGCCGATCCGGCATAGGGCTGTAGCCTGACCCCACCGCTCGGGCCAGCGTTGTCCCCTGTGGCTACGTAGTCCGGATTCGTCCGGGCATCAGCCCAGTTCTTCGAACAAGAGTCCGCGGAGTGAAGTTTTCTCGGTGCGAAACGTCGCGAAAACCGAGTCAATTCACACCGAGATCCCTTCGGTCGAGAACGTTCACGTTGAGGTGTGATGTGACAACGCAAACCGATTCCCCCTTTTATCGTCCCGCGACAGGTCTCTACGACCCGCGGTTCGAACACGACGCCTGCGGCGTGTCGTTCGTGGCGAACATGAAGGGCGTCGCCAGCCGCGAGATTGTCTCGCTCGGCATCGGAGCGCTCTGCAACATGGAACACCGCGGTGCGACGGGGGCCGAAGCCGACACCGGTGACGGTGCGGGCATTCTCATCCAGATTCCCGACAAGTTCCTGCGTGCCGTTGCGGGTTTCGAACTTCCCGAAGTCGGTGCGTACGCATGCGGCATGGCATTCCTTCCGGCAAACGCGAACGACGCAGAGAAGGCAATCGAGGCAATCGAGCGAATTCTCGGTGAAGAGGGTCTGCGCCCGCTCGGATGGCGAAACGTTCCGATCAACCCTGATTGTCTCGGCAAGACCGCGCGCGACGTCATGCCGTCGTTCCGGCAGCTCTTCGTCACGGATGCCGACACCAACACAACCGGCATCGCCCTCGACCGCAAACTGTTCGTGGCGCGCAAGCGCATCGAACACGAACTTCCCGGCGAGCAGCGCGCCTACTTCCCGTCTCTTTCGTCGCGCACGCTCGTCTACAAGGGCATGTTCACGACACCGGAACTCGGTGCGTTCTATCCTGACCTCTCCGACGAGCGGATGGAGTCGGCGCTCGCCCTCGTGCACAGCCGTTTCAGCACCAACACGTTCCCGTCGTGGCCGCTCGCGCACCCGTACCGCTTCATTGCGCACAACGGCGAGATCAACACGGTGCAGGGCAACCGGAACTGGATGCGTACTCGCGAGTCGTTGATGACGAGCGAAATGCTTCCCGGTCTCGAACGCGCGTTTCCGATCTGTACAACGGGCGGGTCGGACTCGATGTCGTTCGACGAGGTCCTCGAGGTCATCCACCTCGGCGGGCGGTCGCTGCCACACGCCATCCTCATGATGATTCCCGAGGCGTGGGAAAACAACGACCGCATGGACCCGAAGAAGCGTGCCTTCTACGCGTACCACAGCAGCCTCATGGAACCTTGGGACGGCCCCGCGAGCGTCGCCTTCACCGACGGCACGGTCATCGGCGCGGTGCTCGACCGCAACGGTCTGCGCCCCAGCCGCTACTGGGTGACCGACGACGATCTCGTTGTCATGGCGAGCGAAGTCGGTGTTCTCGACATCGCCCCCGAGAAGGTCGTGAAGAAGGGGCGTCTGCAGCCGGGTCGCATGTTCCTCATCGACACGTCGCAGGGTCGCATCATCGACGACGACGAAGTGAAGGCAGAACTCGCCGCCGCCGCGCCGTACGAAGAATGGTTGGCCGAGGGGATGGTCGCCCTCGACGATCTTCCCGAGCGCGAGCACGTCGTGTACAGCCACGACAGTGTGCTGCGTCGCCAGCAGGTGTTCGGCTACACGCACGAGGAACTGAAGATCATCGTCGCACCGATGGCAAAGGCGGGAGCCGAACCCATCGGCTCGATGGGAACCGATACGCCGATCGCGGTTCTCTCGAAGCGCCCGCGCCTGTTGTTCGACTACTTCCAGCAGCTCTTCGCCCAGGTCACGAATCCGCCGCTCGACGCGATCCGCGAGGAGGTCGTCACTGCGGTCAGTCGTACCGTAGGGCCCGAGGCGAACCTCCTCGCTGAAGGACCCGAGGCGTGTCGACAACTGGAACTGCCGTTCCCGGTCATCGACAACGACGATCTCGCCAAGATCATCCACATCAACGACGACGGCACGATGCCGCACCTCGCATCGGCCGTGATCAGTGGTCTGTACCGCGTCGGAGGTGGAGGAGCCGCACTGCGCGAGGCGCTCGACCGTGTCCGCGAGGAAACCGTCGAGGCAATCGACAACGGTGCCCGCATCATCATCCTCTCCGACCGCAATAGCGACGCGGCCAACGCGCCGATTCCGTCGCTCTTGCTGACGAGCGCAGTGCACCACCACCTCATCCGCCAGAAGAAGCGCACACTCGTCGGCCTCATCGCCGAGTGTGGCGATGCGCGCGAGGTGCACCACATGGCACTCCTCATCGGCTACGGCGCGGCGGCGATCAACCCGTATCTCGCGTTCGAGTCGATCGACGACATGATCCTGAACGAGGGTGGTCTCGGTCTGCATGGTCTCGGTGGCGTCGACCCGGTGAAGGCGCGCAAGAACTACATCAAGGCCGCCGGCAAGGGCGTGCTGAAGGTGATGTCGAAAATGGGCGTGTCGACCGTTGCTTCGTACACAGGTGCACAGATCTTCGAGGCGATCGGTCTGTCGAACGACCTCGTCGACGAGTTCTTCACGGGAACCGTGTCGCGCCTGGGTGGCATCGGCCTCGACGAGGTCGCTGCCGAAGTCGCTGCACGTCATGCGACGGCACACCCGTCGCGGCCGGCCGAGCGCGCGCACCGCAAGCTCGAACTCGGTGGCGAGTACCAGTGGCGTCGCGAAGGGGAGTTCCACCTCTTCAACCCCGAAACCGTCTATCGCCTGCAGCACAGTACGCGCTCGGGTCGTTACGACATCTTCAAGCAGTACACCGCGGCGGTCGACGACCAGTCGCGCGAACTTGCGACGCTGCGCGGCCTCTTCAGGTTGAAGACCGGCGTGCGTCCGGCCGTGCCGATCGACGAAGTCGAGCCTGTGAGTGAGATCGTGAAGCGCTTCTCGACCGGTGCGATGAGTTACGGCTCGATCTCGGCCGAAGCGCACGAAACCCTCGCCGTTGCGATGAACCGCCTCGGTGGCAAGAGCAACACCGGCGAGGGCGGTGAGGATGCCGAACGGTTCCTTCCGCTACCCAACGGTGACTCGAAGCGGTCGGCGATCAAGCAGGTGGCATCGGGACGCTTCGGTGTCACGAGCGAATACCTGGTGAACGCCGACGACCTGCAGATCAAGATGGCCCAGGGCGCCAAGCCCGGTGAGGGCGGTCAGTTGCCCGGTCACAAGGTGTACCCGTGGATCGCAAAGACCCGGCACAGCACGCCCGGCGTGGGCCTGATTTCGCCCCCGCCGCACCATGACATCTATTCGATCGAGGATCTCAAGCAACTCATCCACGACCTGAAGAACTCCAACCCCGCTGCGCGTGTCCACGTGAAGCTCGTCGCCGAAGTTGGTGTCGGCACCGTTGCTGCGGGTGTCAGCAAGGCAAAGGCCGATGTCGTGCTCATCTCGGGTCACGACGGTGGAACCGGCGCCTCGCCGCTCACGTCGCTGAAGCACGCGGGTGCACCGTGGGAGCTCGGTCTCGCCGAGACCCAACAGACCCTCATGCTGAACGGTCTGCGTGACCGCATCGTCGTCCAGGCCGACGGCCAGATGAAGACGGGTCGCGACGTGGTCATCGCGGCACTGCTGGGCGCCGAGGAGTTCGGCTTCGCCACGGCGCCACTGGTGGTGAGCGGATGCATCATGATGCGCGTCTGTCATCTCGACACGTGTCCCGTCGGTGTCGCCACGCAGAATCCCGAACTGCGCAAGCGGTTCAGCGGCAAGCCCGAATTCGTGACCAACTTCTTCGAGTTCATCGCCGAGGAAGTGCGCGAGTATCTCGCCGCTCTGGGCTTCCGTTCGATCGAAGAAGCAGTCGGCCGCGTCGAAGTGATCGACGCCGTCGCGGCGATCGACCACTGGAAGGCCAGCGGTCTCGACATCGCCCCGCTTCTCGCGGTGCCGCAGAATCCGTACAGCCAGACGCTGCACCACAGCGTCGGACAGAACCATGAACTCGACGCGGCGCTCGACAACCAACTCATCGCCGAGTGCCAGCCCGCGATCATGGACTGCAAGCCGGTCGAGGTGAAGGTGCGCATCAACAACGTGAACCGCACCGTCGGCACCATGCTCGGCAGCGAAGTGACGAAGAAGTGGGGCGGCGCGGGCCTTCCCGACGGCACCATCAAGATTCACTTCACGGGCTCGGCGGGTCAATCCTTCGGCGCGTTCGTGCCGAAGGGCATCGAGATGCGACTCGAGGGCGACACCAACGACTACCTCGGCAAGGGCCTGTCGGGTGGACGCCTCATCGTCCACCCCGATGCGAAAGCGAAGTTCGTCGCCGAAGAGAACGTGATCGCGGGCAACGTCATCGCCTACGGTGCAACGGGTGGGGAGATCTTCCTACGCGGCGTGGTCGGCGAGCGCTTCTGCGTGCGCAACTCGGGTGTCACCGCCGTCGTCGAAGGCGTCGGCGACCATGCATGCGAGTACATGACCGGAGGACGGGTCGTGGTGCTCGGCCCGACAGGACGCAACTTTGCCGCAGGCATGTCGGGTGGCATCGCCTACGTGTACGACCGCGACGGAGAGTTCTCGTCGCGAGTCAACTTCGAACTCGTGGACATCGAACCGCTCGATGACGACGACCTGGCATGGCTGAAGAAAACCGTGGAAGACCACAAGCGCCACACCGGTTCGGCCGTCGCCGAGCGACTGCTGAACGGTTGGAACGTCGAGATCTCGAAGATCCGCAAGGTCATGCCACGCGACTACCGCAACGTTCTCGACGTCATCGCAAAGGCGAAGGCCGAGGGTCTGTCCGAAGACGAAACGAACCAGAAGGTGATGGAGGCCGCCCGTGGGTGAGGCAACCGGTTTTTTGAAGTGGGGTCGCAGCGGACCCGAACGTCGCGAGGTGCCGGTTCGCTTGCGCGACTGGAAAGAGGTCTACAAGCCCTTCGACCGTGACGAGTTGAACCGTCAAGCCGGCCGTTGCATGGACTGTGGCATCCCGTTCTGCAACAACGGCTGTCCGCTCGGCAACCTCATTCCCGATTGGAACGACCTCGTTTACCGCGGCGCGTGGCACGACGCCATCGATCGTCTACACGCCACCAACAACTTTCCCGAGTTCACAGGACGCCTCTGCCCGGCGCCGTGTGAGTCGGCCTGCGTTCTCGGCATCAATCAGGATCCCGTGGCGATCAAGCAGGTCGAAGTCGAGATCATCGACCACGCATGGGACAACGGCTGGGTGGTGCCGGAAAAGCCGACGGTGAAGACGGGTAAGCGCGTCGCTGTCATCGGCAGCGGTCCGGCCGGTCTTGCCGCCGCGCAACAGCTCACACGTGCGGGCCACGACGTCGTCGTGCTCGAACGCTCCGATCGCATCGGTGGACTCCTGCGCTACGGCATTCCGGAGTTCAAGATGGAAAAGCGTCACATCGATCGTCGCCTCGACCAGATGCGCGAAGAGGGCACCGAATTCCGCACCAATGCACAGGTGGGGGAAAACGTCGACATCGACGTGCTGCGCGCCAGCAACGACGCGATCGTTCTCGCCTGTGGCGCAACCGCATGGCGCGACCTCAATGTGCCCGGACGCGAACTGAAGGGCATCCATCAGGCGATGGAGTACCTGCCGATTGCGAACAAGGTGCAAGAGGGCGACCTCGACAATCACCCCATCGATGCAAAGGACAAGCACGTCGTGATCATCGGCGGCGGCGACACCGGCGCCGACTGTCTCGGCACCGCGTTGCGTCAGGGCGCCAGGTCGGTGACGTCGCTCGAGATCATGCCGCGGCCGCCGCAGGAACGTGGTGGCAACAACCCATGGCCGCAGTACGCGATGGTGTACCGCGTTGCAAGCGCACACGAAGAGGGCGGCGAACGCGTGTACAGCGTCAACACCGAACGCTTCGTCGACGACGGCAACGGCAACGTCCGTGCGCTTCTCATCCACGAAGTGCAGATGGTGAACGGCAAGTTCGAAAAGGTCGAGGGTTCCGACCGCGAGCTTCCCGCCGATCTCGTTTTCCTTGCACTCGGCTTTCTCGGCCCCGAGAAGGGCAGCTGGCTCGAACAGCTCGGCGTCGAGTTGGACGAGCGCGGAAACGTGAAGCGCAATGACGACTACGCCACCAACGTCGACGGCGTGTTCGTCGCGGGTGACATGGGCCGGGGGCAGAGCCTCATCGTGTGGGCCATCGCCGAGGGTCGTGCAGCGGCCGCTGGTGTGGATCGCTACTTGATGGGAGAAACGATTCTTCCCAAGCCGATTCCGCCGACGGCACGTCCTCTCGTCTGACGCGGTTCGACCCGTCTCCTCACGTACGCTGACGGGGCAATGAAATTCGGTCCCCGCATCAAGACCATCGCGCTCGGCGTGGTGACGGCACCCCTGCTCGTGCTGGGCATCTCGGCCTGCGGCGGCGACGTGGGAGGCACGGCGACAACCCTCGTACCGATCGCACCGACGGATTTCGCGACCATTCCGCCGGTCATCACCACGGCGCCGGCGTCGAATACGACACTGCCGCCCGGCTCGGTCGGTGTCGAGCAGACCTACGTCGTTGAGCTCGGGGACTCACCGATCAAGTTGGCAACGATGTACGGCATCAGCGTCGAAGAATTGTTGATGTACAACGGCTGGGTGTCCGTCACTCAGTTTCCGTATCCCGGTCAATCTCTGCGTATTCCACCGACTGCAAAGACGACGACCGATCAAGCGATGTCGCAAACGACACTCACGCCGCAAGGTCCCGCAGGACAAGGTTGTGGGTCGCGTCCC
>JAGWWV010000097.1 GCA_018970175.1 Acidobacteriota bacterium | reverse complement strand
TCGCCGCGGGTAGGCTGACGGTCGCTTTCGGGCGTGTAGCTCAGTTGGTTAGAGCGCCACCTTGACATGGTGGAGGTCCCCGGTTCGAGTCCGGTCACGCCCACCACGGTTGCGCTTCGCCACCGTTCGCGCAGCGCTCGGTTACACCTGGAAACGAACGTAGGTCTCTTTGGCGACGCTCTCGAGAAGCCCTACTTCCCACGTCAAGTACTGCATCATCGCTTCTTCGACGCCTTCTTTGCGTGCCCACGGCGGATACCACATGTCATCGGTTGGGGTCTTGATGAGGTCGTCGTCGCCGTCTCCCACGATGTCGACGGCGAAGCCCGCCTTCTTCCAGCCGTTACGACCGCCGACGAGCCATCTGACGTCTTCGAATCCGTGCGTCAGGAGGTCGCTTGCGGCATACGGTGCGATCGAGCCGCTTCCGCACGCCACCACGATCGGCGTGGTGCGGGAAAGCCCGTCGACGGCGCGCGTCAGTGCGCTTCGCATCGCGTACCACGAGCCGGGAATACGACCTTGTCGATACCAGTAGCTCTCGCCGACGTCGACGACCACGCACCTGCCGTCGCGAAGCGCGGCGTCCAACGCTTTGGACTCGATGGGTTGCGCGTTCGCCGCAGGCGCGCACAAGACCGGCGGCACGTTCGGGCCCGTGGCGGTCATGCGCGCACCGGCGTCGTTCACGACGAAGACCTCCCAGCCCATCCGGCTAAGCCAGTGCGCCGTCATCACCGACTGCACGAGGTGTTCGTCGACCAACACGATCCGTGCGTTGCGCACCGCGACGTAGGTGTCGGTCGCCTGCACGAGCTGCCCGCCGGCGACGTTCACCGACCCCGGCAGGTGGCCTCGCTCGAAGGCGTCGGGTTGTCGCACGTCGAAGACGTACGTCGTTCGCTGGGCGTCGGTCGTCAGCATCGTCAGGTCGTCGACATCGAGCAGCGGAATCGCGTCGTTCTCCAGGACCTTCGCCGCGAGCGCTCGGGCCGTCTTGCGCCCTGCGACGCTCGGCTCGGGGACGAGGTTCGACGCGCCGTGCACGACGTCGAGGCCTGCTAGCTGCCAACCCATGGTGCCGTTCTTCAGCGCGTAGACCGGGTTCGTGATGCCGGCGTCGCGCAGGCTCTGGGCGCCGATGATCGACCGCGTGCGTCCCGCGCAATTCACGACCACCGGCACGCTCGAATTCGGCACCGCCTCGGGGATTCGATAGACGAGTTCCGCACCGGGGCAATCGGTCGCACCGGGGAGGCTCACGGTTCGGTACTCCGCGAGCGGCCGAGAGTCGACCAGCACGTGCGGCACGCCGCGCGATTGCCAGTCAGCGAGCGTTTCGGCGTCGACGTGCGGCGTTTGGCGCTCATGTTCGACGAGCTCGCCGAAAGCTTTGGAGATGATGCCGCTTCCCGAAAAGAGCAGGAATCCCTCTGCCTGCCACGCGGGGTTGCCGCCGTCGAGCACGGAGACGTTCGTGTATCCGGCGGACGCCAGCAGGTTGTTCGCGCGACCGACGAGCGAGAGGTCGTCGTCGACCAAGACGATTCGGGCCGAGCGTCGCGGCACGAGCGACGGCACCGTGGTTTCGAACGTGGCGAGCGGTGCGCTCGAAGCCGCCAAGATGTGCGACCGCGCGTACGGGCCCCCATCGCGAACGTCAAGAATCGCGAGTTCTGCGCCGTCGTGCAGCCACGCACGCAGCTCGGCAGCGCTGACGAGCCGATGACTCAGAGACGAAGCCCCGCTTCTTTCATGAGCGGCAGCACTCGCCGGCCGAAGTACTCGAGGTCGGGCAAGTAGTCGTAGAAATTGACTTGGATGCCGTCGATGCCGCAGTCGTGCAGCTTGAGCATCTTCTCGACAACCTGCTCCGGTGTGCCGACCATCTGCATGTTTCCGCCGACGGCGAGGTCGTCACGCATCGCGCCCTTCCACGAGACGGTGTCGCCGCCGGTGATGAACTTGTAAAAGTTGTCGAGGGCGACCGGGTCGGCGTGGTCGATGAAGGCCTGGCGACGGGCCTTCGCTTCAGCTTCGGTGTCGGCGCAGATGATGTGCGGATTGATGATCGTGCGCACCGTGTGCCCGGCGGCGAGCGCCTGCTGCTTGATCTTCGTATTGTGCTCTTTCAGCAGCCCGTACACGTCGGCGCCAGCAGGACGAGTGATGAAGAGCAGGTCGGAATGTTTTGCGGCGAACTCGACTCCGGCGCCGCTGCTTGAGGCATTGACGAGAATCGGACGTCCGTGGATCGGTTTAGGGGAGACGAAGCCCTTCTTCATGCGGTAGTGCTGCCCGTCGAAGTCGACGTTGTCGTTCGACGACCACAGTGACTTCATCACTGTCATCAGCTCGTCTGCGATCTCGTACCGTTTGTCGTGCTCGATCGGTTGCAGGCCGAACATCTCGAAGTCCTCGGGCTTGATGCCGGTGACCATGTTCATTCCCCATCGTCCGTTCGACATGTGGTCGAGTGTCGCCGCGTACTTCGCTAGGAGCAGGGGAGTCCAGCCGTACAACACGTGCACCGTGGAGATCAGCATGATGTTCTTCGTCAGTGCGGCGAGACCGGCGGTGACGAGGAGAGGGTCTTGGGTGTTTTCGCGGAACCGCATTTCTCCGCCGAGGCCGCCCGCGCCGTGCCACTGCGCGAGGCCGAAAACCAGGTCGAACCCCAATTCTTCTGCGCGCACGGTGCACTCGGCGTTGTAGTCGAAGGTCCAGTCGGTTCCTCGCGGGTACAGCGAGGGCGTCCATGCGCCGTTCTGCAGCGGGATGAAGAGGCCGAGGATCATCTTGTTGCGGGCCGCTCGCTCGAACGGAGTCAGGCCGTCGGCGGGGTCATGTGGCGTTGCGGAACTGATTCTCGCCATGGCCCTCCGTGCGCCTCGGGTGTTACTCGCACCGACGCGCAGTCACCTTTTTAGCAGCGAGCGTGAGCGGCGCGCTCGTTGGTTAAAAATTCTTTAGCGAAGTGACGGAAGAAGTACAGGCTGATGGCGCCCGGCTCTGGCACCGTTATGTCCGACATCCCCGTCGCACCCCCTGCGTAACGTCGTGCGCACGATGACGACCCTCACCACCACAACAACCACAACCACATCAACACGGCCCTGCACGCTCCACGACAACGCCAAGAAGCAACGACCCACCGTTGCCCAGCGCCGACAGGCCGATCTTGCCGAAGGCATCATCAAGCTGAGCCCGTCATCACTCACGTTTCTCTACGACGAATGCCCGGCGTGCTTCTGGCACCACTACAACGGCCGCCCGCGCCCGGCAACGGCGTTCCCGAAGGTGTTCGGTGCGCTCGACAACGCGCAGAAAGACTTCTTCGTCGG
>JAGWWV010000096.1 GCA_018970175.1 Acidobacteriota bacterium | reverse complement strand
TTCCAGTTCGCCCCCGAACACGTGAAAGTGCCCATCAACGAGTGGGGCTGGATGCGGCGCATCGCCGCGGAAACGGGCGCCACGGTCAGCGTGAATTTCAGCCAACCCGACGATGCACCCGACCTGTGGCGCGACGTGATCTCGCTCTTGTCGCAGGCACACGACGACGGATTGCCGATGGTCGGTCAGGTCGCGGGCCGCAGCATCGGAGTGTTGATGTGTCTCGAAGGCAGCGCACACCCTCTGCTTTTTCATCCAGCTTTCAACACCGTTCGATTCTTGCCGCACGCAGAACAAGTTGCGGCACTGCGCGATGCCGAGTTCTTCCGCAAGGTCACCGAGGAACTTCCCGATGACGGCGGATTGTTCGAACGCGTCATTCTGCAGAACACGTGGAAGATGTTCCCCGTCACATCCGCAAACATCGACTACGAACCCGCACTCGACCAGTCGGTTCGCGAGATCGCTCGTCGACGTGGTGTCACCGAGATGACCGTCATCGTGGAACAACTGACGCGCGACGACGGCCGCGGCCTCATCTACATGCCGTTCTTCAACTACGCCTACGGCGACCTGTCATTCCTGTACGAGGCGCATCAGCATCCCGCCACGCGCATGGGACTCGGCGACGCCGGTGCCCACTGCGGCGCAATCTGCGACGGCGGAATGCCCACCTTCATGCTCACGCACTGGACCCGCGATCGCACACGCGGACCAAAACTGCCGCTCGAATGGATCATCCATCGCCAGACGCAGCAGACGGCGCACATGTACGGTCTGCGCGACCGCGGTGTCATCGCAGCCGGCAAGCGCGCCGACATCAACCTGATCGACTTCGACTCCCTCACCTTCACCATGCCGCACATGGCCTACGACCTGCCCGCCAACGGACGCCGCCTCGTCCAACGCGCGGTGGGTTACGCCGCCACGTTCGTCGCGGGCAGGCAAACCGTCGACAACGACAACTTCACCGGTGAACTGCCGGGCAAATTGATCCGCGGTCCGCGGAAGTAACCTCGACAAAGACGAAAGTTTCTTCCGTAATCGTGGAGAACTTCTGAGAGCACCATTCGTCACGATTGGCGGTACGGTCACATCGTGGCCCGATGGAGACATGCAGTCGCAATCGCCTTTGCGGCATTCGGCGCAGTTCTTGCCGTCGTGTCCGGTGGCGACCCCGCCGCGCTGAGCATCGCGATGGGCGGCGGACTGAGTGCGGCGCTTGGTTACTGGGTCGGCGCGCTGCTCGACCGCACACGACGCTCGCGATAGATCATCTGCGCGGCCACCGCCAACAACAGGGTGGCGAAGAGCGCGTTCGACAAGGTCTCCGACATGTTTGCCGCAACGGTTCCGCCGGCAACAGCGGACACGACACCGGAGAGCCCCACCACCGTCGCCGCCTTCACGTCGACGTTGGCGGTCTTGCGGTTACGAATCGTGCCGGTCAGTGATGTGGGGATGATGACGGCGAGCGAGGTTCCCTTCGCAATGACGTTCATCTCGCCGAGCAGCAACACCATCGCGGGAATCATGATGACTCCCCCGCCCACTCCCAACAGTCCCGCGAGGGTTCCGGTCGCGACGCCGATTGCGATCAACGCCAGTGCGGCGACGACGCTGAGACCCGTGCGACCGTCGGCGCTCGTGGTCCAGTACAGACGAACGGCCGAGATCACCAACACCGTGGCGAATCCGTAGCTCAACACATCGTGACGGGTGGTCTTCAGGAGTTTGGTGCCGAGAATCGCGCCGGCGATTGCACCGATCGCAAGCCACAACGCCACCCACCAGTCGACATGGTCGTGGCTCCAGTAGGTGACGAGGCTTGCGAGCGAGATGGGCAACACCGCAGCAAGCGACGTACCGTGCGCACGGCGTTGTTCCATCTTCGCGAAGAAAACCAGACCCGGAACGATGAGGATTCCCCCACCGACACCGAAGACACCGGACAGAAACCCGGCTCCCAGCCCGACGATCAGAATGCTCACTTGCCCGCCCCGAAAACCGGGCCGAAAAGGTCGGCGTAGCGATGAATGTCCCGCGGAGACAGGGGCCGCGGCAGGCTGACCAGACCCAGGCCCACACCGGCATCGGCATAAGCAAGGGCCGTTTCAACGGCCTGCGCATCGCTCATCTGGGCGACCCATAGTTGGGTGCTGATGCGAATGGTGGACATGTCGCGGCCCACTTCATCGCAACACTCGCGCAAACGGACGAGCGACCGGTTCAGATCACCGAGCGGATCTTCGCTGTTGCCGGGGAAGTTCCAATGGTCGGCAAAGCGCGCAACGAGCGGAAGCGTGCGCTTGTGGCCGCCGCCGCCGATGAGAACAGGTGGCATCGGTGACTGAACGGGCTTCGGTTCACAGTAAGCATCGGTCAGCGTGTAGTACCGACCCTTGAACGAACTCTGTTTTTGCGTCAGCAGCAGCTTGATGACTTCCAGACCTTCGGCGAATCGGTCGAAGCGTTCGGTCAACGAGCCGAGCTCGATGCCGTAGGCGTTGCACTCGTCCTCGTTCCATGCGGCACCGACGCCAAGCTCGAGGCGACCTCCCGAGGTGTGGTCGAGCGTGGCCGCCATGTTCGCGAGTACGGCCGGATGTCGGTACACCATGCCCGTCACCATCACTCCACCGCGCAAGCGCTTGGTTGCCTGCAACAACGCCGTCAGGGTGATCCATCCCTCCATGCATGGCCCGGAACGGTCGCCCGTGAAGATCGGCTCGAAGTGGTCGAAGGTCCAGCCGCTTTCCCAGAACGGCACGGCGTCGGCCGCCACCCACACATCCAGAACCTCTTGCCAGGTGCACACCTGTGGTGCGGTCGCAAATGCAAATCTCATCGTGGTTCCCTCCGCCGGCGGGCACTGACAGTCGCCCGTTGTCAGGGTAGTTTCGCGACGTGATCGAAAAGGTGCGCGCGATACTCGAAAAAGCGAACCACCCGAACACACCCCAGGCCGAAGCCGAAACCGCGCTCGCTCTCGCCTACCGATTGATGCAAAAACACGGCATTGCCGAGTCGGAATTGGAATCGAAACCGACGGCCACCGTCGTCAGCAAGACGTTCACGATCACGGGCCCCTATCGGGTAAGACGTGGAACGTTGTTCCACATACTGGCAACGAGTCTCTCGTGCGCCGACTACCGCGACATGGAGATCGGTACGCGCAACGACGTAGTGATGGTCGCCTTCGGTACCGCCGACGACTTGTTCGCTCTCGAAACGCTGTTCACCGCCGCCGACTTGTTGGCTCTACGTTCGATGCCAAAGGGTGACCGCCGCTACCGCACGTCGTGGTGGCACGGTTTTTGCTCGGGGGTCGAACGCAAACTGCGCGCTGAGCACCGCACCA
>JAGWWV010000032.1 GCA_018970175.1 Acidobacteriota bacterium | reverse complement strand
TCGGTCGACCACTGCGAATCGGGGTTGCTGCCCCACAGGTTGCCGCCCAGCATGAGCGCGGTGTCGATGCGACCCGCGTGTGCGGCCTGCATGCACGCATAGGTGTCCATGCCGGGGCCACTCGGTGCGGTGATGCCGTACTTTTCGCGGAGGCTGTTGGCGAAGGATTCCTTCAGTTGTGGGGAGACGCCCACCGAACCGACACCCTGCACGTTCGAGTGACCGCGGATCGGCATGAGGCCGCTGCCGGGCTGGCCGAGAAATCCGCGCGACATCGCGAGGTTGGCGAGTGCCCGGATGTTGTCGACACCGTGGGTGTGGTGGGTGAGACCCATCGCCCACATGAAGATCGCAGACTTCGCCGGGGCGAGCAGTGCTACGCATTCGTCGATCTGGGCCTTGGCCACGCCGCTGCGTTCGACCAGGTCGCTCCAGTCAGCTGCAACTGCTGCGTCGCGGACGGTGGACCAGTTGTCGGCGTGGTGGGTGACGAAGTCGTCGTTCACCGCACCGGACTCGATGACGCCTTTCAGCAGGGCGATCATCAGTGCGATGTCGCCGCCGATGTGGGGCTGAATGTAGAGATCGCTCACGCGCGACCCGATGGCGAGACTCTTCGCCTGCGATGGAACGCGGAACCGCTTGAGACCGAGTTCCGACAGTGGGTTGATGACGACAACCTTGCCGCCACGCTTGCGGAGGTTGACCAGCTGCGTGATGAGCCGTGGGTGGTTGCTGGCGGGGTTGGCTCCGATGACGAGGGCGAGTTCCGTGGTGGCGAGGTCGTCGAGCGAGACCGACGACGTGCCGCTGCCGTAGATGGACGACAGGGCAACCCCCGAGGCCTGGTGGCAGTAGTACGAACAGTTGTTGACGTTGTTCGTGCCGTACGAGCGGGCAACGACCTGCAGGAGGAACGCTGCTTCGTTGCTGGAACGACCGCTTGCATAGAAAAAGGTGCGGTCGGGTGTGGTCGATGTAAAGGCGTTTGCCGCAAGCCGCATTGCCTCGTCCCATGATGCGCGCCGGAAGTGCGTGTCACCCGGAGCGCAGACGATGGGGAACGTGAGGCGCCCCATCGCTTCGGCTTGCGCACTCGAGAGCGCGGCAAGGTCGGTGACGCCGAGTCGGCGCAGATCGGCCTCGGTGATGGTCTTGCCCATGTCGGCGGCTTGTGCCTGCACCGACTTTTTGCACACCTCGGGGAAGTGCCCGGCTTCGTTCACCATGCCGCCGTGCTGGCCACCCATGCCGAGAGCACACGTCTTGCAGGCGTTCTTGCTGCGCAGCCGCTTGTAGAGCGCGACCGTTCCGACCGAACGACCCCTGGCAAGAACGTATTTCATCGCCGCGAATCCACCGGCTGCATTCACACGCGGCGTCACCATCACCCAAAACTAACGCCACAAACGACTGACCCCGGGTTCGATCACCGATGGAAGTGATCAAACCCGGGGCCGGGTCTTTTGCTCACGGGTTCCGTTCGGAACCCGGTTGTCTCATCAGGAGGGTTCCGATGCGGAGCGGGCCTTGGCGATTGCGAGCACCGCGAGGCCGTAGCCGGCCTTTGCCGTGATGTCGGCAATTGTGTAGCCGAGCTGACGAGCGGTTTCGGCACCATCGTGCGGGTAGTCGAAGAAGACCGGGAACAGGTAGGTGATCGGGTACACGCACCACGTCACGAGGAGAATCCGCGTGGCATTGGTGATGAGGCCCGCAATCGTCGCATTTTCGCGCGACTTCACTTCCTTCAGTTCACCGACAAGGACGTACAGGATGTAGAAGAACGGCAACATGGCGAGGATCCAGAAGATCCACTTGGTGCCGTCGTCCGTCGACACTTCACCGGGGTAGCCGAGGCCGATCATGAGCGCCGTTGCGGGCACCAAAGTCGACATCAGCTTGCGGCGCCGATCTGCGGTGACACCGAGAACGATCAGCAACTCGACGATGAGGAGGGGAACCGTGATCAGCCAGTCGGCGTAACGGTAACCCTCGTTCACCTTGCCCTCGGAGAAGGCCCCCCAAATTCGGAAATAGTGGTAACCGGCGATACCGACGACGACGGCCGAAGCCGCGATCGAGGACCGGTACTTCTTCGACACTGACGAAATCTGCGTGAGGAAGTACACGAAGGCACCCAACATCACCGCAGTGCCGAAAGACAGTGCGTTGTAAACCAATAGGTTCAAATCAGCATTCTTGATCACTTCGGACTCTTTTCTTTGTGGATTGAACGATCCGCACTATTTAGTGCGAAATCACAAATGACGGTACCGAGAGGCTTCGGAGAAGTAAAGGTGGAGGGGATGACGAACAGGAACAAACTTAAGGTCGATTTTTATCGGTTCCCGGGGACCACGCCGTGAACTTCCTGCCCGATCTCGCCACCAAGACGCCACTGTGGCTGGCCTTGGTCACCGTGGGTGTCAACGCCGTCGTTGGCGCATTGCGCGCGTCGGTCGACGACGAGCATCACTGGGACATCGTCGGCATGGCGACCTTTGCGGTGTTGATGGGTTTGGGCGGCGGATTCATCCGCGACGGCTTGGTGGGCAATCTTCCCGTCGAGAGCTTGCGCACACCGTGGTACTTGGTGACCGTGTTGGGCGCCATCGTCGTCGTGTTGTTGTTCGGCGAGTTTGTCTCCCGAATTTCGATTCTCGTTTCGGTGATCAACGCGCTTGCACTTGGCTTGTTCGCGGTCATCGGTGCCGCCTATGCGTTGCGCGCCGACCTGCCGGTGGTGTCGGCGATCTTCATCGGCACGGTGTCGGCCGTTGGTGGTGGGGTGTTGGTGTCGGTGATGAAGGACGAAGTACCGCAGATTCTTCTCGCCAGTGCGCCCAATGCGCTTGTTGCGACGTTGTCGGCGGGTGTCTATGTTGCCGTCGACGTGTCCAACGCGCGTGCCGCAGCGGTGTCGGGCGTTGCCGCTGCGGTCGTCGCGCATTTCGCAGCGGAACGTCTGGGTTTGACCAGTCGTCGTGCAGTGGGAGTGTCGGCACTCTTTTTGACCCGTTCGAAGAAGCGCTAGAGCTCGAACCTATAGACGGCGGCGTTGACCGTGCGGTCGCCGTCGGGGCACGTGGCCTTGTCGGTTTCCTCCACAAGCGCGAAACCGCACGATGCGACGGTCGAGCGTGATGCGACGTTGGTGATCGCGATGCGCGCCTCAACCTTCTTCACCCCGGCGATGTGTCGTGCCTCTTCGACAACCAGACGGATGGCCCCGCTTGCCACGCCGATGCGACGTCCCCATGGGGCGACCCAGTAGCCGATGTCGGCCGCACCGGTTTTCTGGTCGATGGTGTGGATAGAGATCATGCCGACCGGACGCAGGTCGTGGGCGGTGCGAATGGCCCAAGTGCGGAACTCGCCGGCACCCGTTGCGACGAATTCGGCCGCGTGGTGACGTTGGTAGGGGCGCGGTACGTAGGTCCAACGTTGAATTTCGACGTCCTGACAGGCGGCGGTGATCCAGTCAATGTCGGTTTCGGTCACCGGGTCGAGTCGTACGTCCACTCGTGTGGTTTCCGCGTTCGCCATGCGCCGAGGTTACGGTGCGGCAGCGGCGGAACTGTACGGTTTTCCCGTGGATGTAACCGCGGCAGTGCACAAGAGAATGTCGGTGAGGCAATTCGCGTCGGACCCGGTCTCCGACGAGACATTGCGTGGGCTTTTGGAGGATGCCGCGCGGGCACCGAGCGGTGGCAACCTGCAGCCCTGGCGCATCTATGTGGTCAACGGAGACTCGATGTCGAAGATGCGCGAGTTTCTTGCAACACAGCCGCCGATGGAAAAGCCCGAATACGAGATCTATCCGGCCGAGTTGAGCGAGCCCTACCGCACGAACCGTTTCGCGGTGGGCGAGGCCATGTATGCGACCCTCGGCATCGGCCGCGACGACAAAGACGGCCGCCGCCGCCAGTTCGCGCACAACAACGACTTCTTCGGCGCCCCGGCCGCGATGTTCTGTTTCGTCGACAGGGGAATGGGCTGGCCCCAGTGGTCGGACCTTGGGATGTTCCTGCAGACTTTCATGTTGTTGGCCGTCGAGCGAGGGCTTGGCACGTGTGCTCAGGAGTACTGGGCCGTGCGACACTCCGCCGTTCGCGCATTCGTTGGTGCACCCGAAAACGAAATGCTGTTCTGCGGCATGTCGATCGGCCACGTCGATGAATCGGCGGCCATCAACACGCTGAAGTCGGACCGGATGTCACTCGACATGTGGGCGAAGTTCGTCTGAGCAACCATCGATGAAGGAACTCGCTTCGATTGCCGTGTACTGCGGTTCGAGCCCGGGCACCGACCCGTTGTACATGGCGCGTGCGCGTGACTTCGGTCGGTTGCTTGCGAGCGAGGGAATCGCACTCGTCTACGGCGGGGGCAACGTCGGTCTGATGGGCGCGGTTGCCGACGGTGCACTGCGCGCCGGGGGCGAGGTGCACGGAGTGATCACCGAGGCCCTGCGCGTGAAGGAACTCGCACACATCGAGCTGACGTCGCTGGTCGTTGTCGACACGATGCACGAACGCAAGGCGGCGATGGCCGACCGGGCCGATGCCTTCGTCGCCCTCCCCGGGGGCTTCGGCACCTACGACGAACTGTTCGAAGTGATCACCTGGACGCAGTTGGGAATCCACGAAAAGCCGTGCGGCATCCTGAACTGCGGTGGCTTCTTCGACGAATTGGTTGCCTTCATCGACAAGGCGACGGCAGCCGGCTTCGTGAAGCAAGCACATCGCGACACCGTCGTCGTTGAGGCCGACGATGCGACGATGTTGTCACGCCTGCGGGCATGGGAGCCCGCGCGCATTCCGAAGATCGTGAACCGCGACCAACGTTGATTGCGGTGTCGGTCGCGCTACGGCGCGATCGAGAACAGGCTGTCGGTGATGGCCGGCCCGTAGTTCGAGTTCTCCATTGCCGCAATGGCAAAGATGAAGAGCGCACCGCCGGCGAGGCCGATGTTCTTCATGAACCCGATCATCTCGGCCTGCTTGGCCTGCGGGTCGGAGCTCTTCCAGAAGTCGTGCATTTTCACCGCCATGACGACGAGGAGAACCGCAAGGACCAGTGCGCCGAGGTCGGTCCACACACCCAAGATGACCGACAGCCCGCCGAGGGCCAGCAGCAAGCCGGACAGCTGCACCGACAGTTTCGGCATCGGCACGCCCTTCATCTGGGCGTAGGGGACCATGTGGTCGGCCTTCGTGAGGTGATTGAGCCCCGACATGACGAACATGATCGAGAAGAGAATCCTTGCGATGAGAAGTACTGCGTCCATGAACTGACAAGGTAAACGAATCAGGGGACGAGGATGATGATGGTCCGTCGGTTCTTGTCTTGTTCGGCCACTGAGGTTCCATCGGACACCGCGTTGTCGGCTCCGCCCATGTGCAGGGAGAACGGACCCTTCACGCCTGCCGCCTGCAGTTCGACCATGGTGACGGCTGCACGTCGACGCGCGAGTTCGGTCTGGGCCTCTTTGTTGAACGTGAGGTTGCCGGTGTGGCCGACGATGACCACCGCACGCGCGGTCTTCGCGGCTTTGGCATGTTCGGCGATGAGCTTCTCCGAGGCGGTCTTCAGTTTCGCCGTGCCGCCCTCGAAGTAGAGCGGGTCGAGAATGTCAATCGGCAGACCCGTCTCTCCACGATTCGCCGTCGACTTCAGAACGCGGGTCGTCAGCACACGCAGGTTGCCCTTCGTCTGACGACTCACCACGTATGCCTTGCAGGTACCCGGCCGGATGAATACGAGGAACGGCCCAGCGGGCAGACAGACGCTGCCCGTTCCCGACACGAGAACGGTCTCGTCGACTTCGACTGGTGTCACGACACGCAATGCGTTCTGTGCCTTCACCGTCGCGGGGAGCGCGGTGTACGTGTCGCCGGCACCCACGATCGTTGTCGTGGTCGGCGGCACCGTTGTCGTGGTCGTCGTTGTCTTGGGGGACTTCTTGCCGATCGTTGTCGTTGTCGGCGGGACCGTGGTCGTGGTGGTGGTGGTTTTGGGTGTCCGCTTCTTGACGGTGGTGGTTGTCGGCGGGACCGTGGTCGTGGTGGTGGTGGTTTTGGGTGTCCGCTTCTTGACGGTGGTGGTCGTCGGCGGAACGGTTGTCGTGGTGTTGCCGGGGCGAGGGGCGGGTGCGACGGTCGTGGCCGGTGTTGGTGTCGGTCCAGGAGCCTTGGCTCCCGCGATTGCCGCCTCGGCACCGAGAGGCGGCGTGCCCGGAACGCCGTTGCCGGAGAAGTACACGCCATAGAAGGTGTTTGCGGTGAGGCGGACGTTCTTGAACGGCATGTCGACCCAACCGAAGTCGGCGTCACTGAAGGTCTTCCCGTCCCAGGACAGCGCCGACGGACATGTGGAGAGGTCCAACTTCGCCGCGGCAATGGGAGCATTGGTCAACTTGGCAGGGTCATCAAGTCGGTAGAGAATGGCGTACAGGTTGAGCGAATTGGCTCCCCATGGCACGAGACATGTCATGCGAAATTGCATCGCCGACAAACGGCCCGTTGATGTCGGCGCAAAGACCTGGCCGAAACTGTGGATGTTGAAACAATCGAACAATGTGACAGGGGCCTTGCCGCCGGCCGTTGTCGATGCGGCGCCGGAGTTGCAGCCGGCAGTCGACGGTGAACCGAGCGTGTAGGTGGTGGGCTTGGTCCACGTGATCCAGTTTGCCGAGTGCGACACCGAGGGCTGGGAGATTCCTGCGACCTTGTAGTTGAAGACGAAGTTGCACCCCGTGCTGGTGAGGGTGAAGTTCGTGCCGCCGCAGTTGTTCAAACTCACGCTGTCGGCGTTGAGGAACGATGCGGTGTAACCGCCGGGTGCCTTGGCTCGGTCCCACGAGAAGTCGAATCCGACGTTCACGCCGTTCGGTCCGGCCTCGCTGGCACCGACTTGTTGCGGTGCGATGACGAGAATTGACGCGACCAAGCCGGCGAGGAGGCCTAGCCTCGCCCGAGTGGTTCCTCGACGCCCGAACATAGACCAAATTTCTACCCGTTTTTCGGGCTCAACGGAACGATTGTGAGGCTGGAAAAAGTCGCTCCTGGACTCTTTGTCGTCCTGTGGAGCACGGGATTCATCGTCGCCCGCTACGGAACGCGTGACGCCGGACCCTTCACGTTTCTTGCCGTACGCATGCTGATTTCAGCGGTGGTGTTGTGGGTGATCGCCGAGGTCATTCGTGCACCGAGAATCGAGCGCCGTCATGTCTCGTCATCGGTCGTCGTCGGTGTCTTCATGCATGCCACGTACCTGGGTGGCACGTTCTTCGCCATCTCGCGTGGTTTGCCGTCGGGGGTCAGCGCCCTCATCGCAGGACTGCACCCCGTTGTCACCTCCTTCGTCGGCAACTGGGTTCTACGCGAGAAATTGAGACCGATTCAATGGGCGGGTGTGACGTGCGGGTTGATCGGCGTGATTGCGGTTCTGATCGAGCGCAGCAGCGCGAAGTCCGCGAGCATCACCGCGGTCACCTTGACGGCAATGGCGGCTGCGGTGTTCGGCATGACGACCGGGACCATCGTCCAACGCGCACGTGGCCGCGAGATGCCGCTGCTGCGCGGGACGTCGGTTCAGTACGTCGCAGCGGGAATGGCCCTGATGCCGTTGGCGATCTTCGGCGAACACTGGAAGATGTCGATGACCTGGCGCAACGCTGCTTCGCTCGCGTGGGCCGTCGGTGTGCTGTCCATCGCGGCAGTGTTGTTGATGATGGTGTTGCTCGCGCGCCGCGCGGCGGCGAAGGTGAGCAGCCTCTTTTTCCTCACACCAGCGCTCAGCACCATTGAAGGCGCGGTGCTCTTCAGCGAACGCTTGGGTGCTCTCGCCGTCGTCGGGCTGTTGATCGCACTGGCCGGGGTGTGGATGACCCAGAAATCGGGCTGAGCCGAGCCGTCACACTTCGACGAAGGTGAGGTCGGGCCCGAGCGTGATCGGCCCCGAATAGTGGGCGGCGGCGAGTGAACGCCATTCGTCTTCCGCACCGGGTTGCATCGCCGGCACGTAGTGCGTGAGCAGCAGATGCTTGACACCTGCCCGCGCGGCGGTTTGTCCCGCCTGCTCGACGGTCGAGTGGTAGTCGAGAATGTCGGTGAGTCGCGCCGCGTTGCCGGGTAGGGCAGATGCGAGACCTTTCACGAGATCATCACGCAACACAGTTTGAACGTAGACATCGGCATCACGGCACAGCTCGTACAGTTCGTCGCACGGAATGGTGTCACCGGCAAGCGCTGCAACCTTGCCGTCGTGTTCGATGCGGTAGCCAAGGGTTGGTTCGACCGGCCGGTGGTCCGTGCGAAATGCACGTACGACCATGTCGCCGTGTTCGTGCACGTCACCGGCACGAAGTTCGACGACATCGATTTTTATGCCACCAGCCGTCCGCAGATCTTCGTGGTGGGCGAGTCGGTACTGTTCGTCGAGGGCCAGCATCTCGAGCATTCCCGTGACGACGCGTCGCGTGCCAACGGGTCCGACGATTTTCAGCGCGTTTGCCATCGGGGCCGGCGTGGTGATCCACCGTGTGGTGACGAGGTCGTTCAGGTCGCAGATGTGATCGCTGTGCAAGTGGGTGAGAAGCACCATGTTGACGAAAGGCGGGAACACGCCGGCGCCCGTGAGCCGCATGACGCACGCGCGTCCGCAGTCGACGACGACATTGTGCGAACCACTGGAGACCAACGTCGACGGGCCCGCGCGGTTCGGATCGGGCAATGGACTTCCGGTACCCAGCAACGTGATTTTCATGATCCCCCAATCCGGGGGAAGTTTGACACGTCAGACGGCGATCAGGGCACTTCGCAGGTTCGTGTCACGCTCGACGTCCCTCTTCGGCACCGTCGGCTCGTTTTCGCTGCGGTCCTGGTCGCACGTGCACGTGAGTCCACCCGACGGAACGAACAGCGGCGTCGATGGGGCCCCGTATCCCAGGTACAGCGACATCAACATCGCCTCATGTATTGCGACGCACTCGGGAGTGTGGACCACGCGCTGACGGGGCTGCTTTCGTTTGCGTCCGAACATGAGGTGAAAGTAGCCCTCATGTCGTCTACGGGGAAGGGAAAAGACACAGCCTTGGCGTGGAGTTCACCGAACCTTCACTTCGGCGTCAGGAGTTCTTGAATTCACGGAACGCGGTGAACGCGCGCGGGCCGTACACGGTGCCGGGTCCGCCGTTCATGGAGATGGCGACGCCGATCATCTCGGCAACTTCGGCCTCGGTGGCGCCGTTGCGTGCCGCACCCTTTGCGTGTGCGGCGATGCAGCCGTCGCAATGGGTGGTGATGGCAATGGCAAGCGCAATGAGCTCCTTTGACTTTGCATCGAGTGCACCCGCACGGAAAGCAGCGGCGTGGAGACCGCCGAATCCTTTGTAGACGTCGGGAATCAGCTCGCGAAGTTCACGGGTGATGGGGGCAAGCCCCTCCTGGACATCGCGGCCGTACGAGGCATGATTCTGGTCGGCGTGATCATGATGCGCGTGGGAGTCCGAGTCGCTCATTTGCTCAGTCAACCACAGCAGCGCGGGTTGTCGTAGGGTCTCGGCGTGCTGCAGTTGGTGCTGAATCTCGTGGCGTCGTGCGTCATGGTGGGTGTCATTTGGTTCGTCCAGTTGGTCCACTATCCGTTGCTCGCGACCATCGGGGTCGATCGGGCGCCGGAAATTGCGGTGGAACACCAGCGCCGCACCGCATGGGTGGTGGGTCTCCCCATGGCGACCGAGGGTGTGACGACCTTGGTGCTCCTCGTCAGTCGCCCCGACGGGGCAAGTGCGTGGCTGGCATGGTTGGCTGCCGCAATTCTCGGTGTCGTCCTGGCGAGCACGGTCTTGCTGTCCGTGCCGCTGCATGAACGTATGGCAAACAATCCGGATCCTTCGATTGGTCGTCGCCTCGTACGAACGAACTGGCCGCGGACGATCGGGTGGTCGGCCCGCGCGGCAATCGTCGGCGTCATGCTCGCTCAGGCCATCTGACACGACGTGTGATTGCCCGCTTTCGTAGAGTCTGAACGTGCCCACGTCGTCCCCCGAAATCTCTGCCGTCATCTTCGATTTCGGAGGCGTCATCATCACGCCGATCACCCGACAGCTCGGCAAGATCGCGGAAGGCCTCGGGCGGACGATGGCCGAGGTTCACCACGTGATGATGGGCCCGCAATTCGAATCGGGCGATCATCCGTGGCATCGTCTCGAACGCGGCGAGATCGAAGTGGCTGCTCTGCAGGGACTTCTCGAGCCGGTTGCCGCGGCAGCCGGCATGACCTTCCGAGGAGACGAAGTGGAAAAGATCCTCGCGCCGGGGATGTACGAGGTGAACCATTTCGTTCTCGACAAGATCGACGAACTACGCGGTCGCGGGTACAAGACCGCGCTGCTGTCGAACAGCATTCGGGAGTTCCGACCGAAGCTGGAAGAAGACGTGCCGCCACGACTTTTCGATGCCTACATCGACTCGAGCCACGTCGGTATGCGCAAGCCCGAACCGGAGATCTTCCATCGCACCCTGCGCGACCTGGGTCTTGCCGATCCCTCGCACGCGGTGTTCCTCGACGACTTTGCCGGCAACCTTGCCGGCGCACAAGCGATCGGTCTGCGAACAATTCACGTGAAGGACCCTCGCGAAGCGCTCGACGAACTCGAGGTCGTCCTCCGCAGCTGACAGTCCGTCTACGCGGCAGTCGCTTTATTCATGCGGCATTCGCCTTGTTTATGCGGCGTTCGCCTTGTTTATGCGGCGTTCGCCGTTGCAGCCGTCAGCATGTCGTCGAGTGATTCATGGAGCAGCTCGACGAGGTCCCACAAGTCGGGAATCAGCTCGCGGCACGACACGAAGCCGAAGTCGAGATTTCCGAGATAGCTCTGCACCGTGATGTTCAAACCCTGGCCATCGGCGATTGTCGACACGGGGAAGAAGTGTTTCATTTCAGCCCCGGCCGAATACAGCGGCACCGATGGGCCGGGGACATTCGAGATGATGAGGTTGAAGGGTGGGTTCAGCCTGTCGGCGATCCGCAAGCGGCTGTACATCCTCATTGCGCGTGCCGCGATGAGTGGTGGTGCGAACTGCGTGAAGTCCTGCAAGGTCGCCGCCGGAATTGCCTGAAGATTCGTCTTCGCACGTGACATCGACGTTTGCACCCGCCCCAACAATGCGAGCGGGTCGTCTTCGTCGGTGCCGAGTTCGGCAAGAAGGCCCGTGACCCGGTTCTGGTACGTCGCACTTTCATCCGACGCGCGAGTGCTGACGGGCACCAATGCAACGAGGGGTTCGGAGGGCAGCGCGTTCTTCTTGATGAGGTATTTGCGCAACGTCAGGCCGCACAGCGCCATCACGACGTCGTTGAAAGTCGCACCGGTTGCGCGACGGATGGTCTTTGCGTCGTCGATGTTGATGGTGGTGTAGGCGAAGCGCCGGTGCGGGGTGACGCTCATGTTCCACGGTGTACGCGGTGCGGGGGTGGGTGGAAGCGCGGGTGCGCGGTCGACGACCTCGCCGTGCGACCGACGCAGACGCTGACGAAGCACGGTGCCGACGGGGCCGGGCATTGGTTGGGCGATGAGGTCGGCGAGCATCTGCACACTGCCGACGTGCGTTTGCGCGGCGATCTCGCGCAAGGTGCGCACCGTGAGGCGAATGAACTTTTCGGGTCGACGGATGTATTCGGCGGCCGTGCGCAACAACAACTCTTGGTCGGTGGGAACACGATCGGGGTGCCACATCGCATGGTCGTGCGATGGCCGAGCATCGGGGTCGGTGCTCAGCAATGTCTCGAGCAGCGTGGCTCCCGACTTGCCGTCGATCGTCGAGTGGTGGATTTTGTTCAGGTGCGCGATGCGCGTGCCGTTGTCGAGACCTTCGATGACGTAGAACTCCCACAGCGGCCGCGAACGGTCGAGTGGCCGCGAGATGATGCGGCTGACGACTTCGCCGACCTGTTCGGGAGTGCCCGGCGGTGGCACGGCGTGGTGACGCAGGTGGAAGTCGATGTCGAAGTCGGGATCTTCGATCCAATAGGGAAGGTCGAGGCCGAGCGGCACGGTGACCAGGCGCCGGCGGAAAACGGGAAGATCGTCGAGGCGTTCGAGGATGGCCGCACGGACCGCCTCGTAGCTGGCCCCGCCCGGGGTCTCGGTGACGTCGTAGGTGTACATGGCACTGACGTGGCCGAAGACCGAGTTCGTCTCCATGTTGAGGAAACTCGCATCGACTCCCGTCAATTGCTCCATGCCACCTCCCTTGCGCGATTGTGCCACCATTGACCCATGCCAGTCTCAGCCGGATCCAAAATTCCCGATATCCAAATCCACGTCCTTGGTGACGACGGAATGCCCAAGCCCGTCAGCTCCGCCGAAGTTCTCGGCAAGGGCAAAGTCGTTCTGTTTGCAGTCCCCGGGGCTTTCACGCCGGGCTGCTCGAAAGTCCACCTGCCCGGTTTCGTCCAGCGCTTCAACGAGTTGAAGTCGAAGGGCGTGACCTCGGTCGCCTGCATCAGTGTGAACGACCCCTGGGTGATGGACGCCTGGAAGCAGGCACAGGGCGCATCCGAGATCGTGATGCTCGCCGACGGTGCGGGCGCCTTCACCAAGGCGATGGGTCTCGAACTCGACGGTTCGGGCTTCGGTCTCGGTGCGCGCTCGCAGCGCTACGCCGCGATCATCAACAACGGCGTGATCGAGCGCCTCGACGTCGAAGAGGGTGCCGGAATCTCGGTGTCATCCTGCGACGCGATCATCTCGCACCTGTAGTCGCGCCCGCGTTCGCGCGGCATCAACCTCGACACGCGCGGTGTGCGTGGCGAACATCGTTGCCTCGGCATCGTCGTGCGTCACCAGCACCACCACGCCCGGATACGTCGCAAAGTTTCTCGACATCAATTCGCGTACCGCGTCGCGCGAGTCGGTGTCGAGGAACGTCGTCGGCTCGTCGAGCAGCAACACGCGCGAAGGCGACAAGAACGCGCGCGCCAACGACACGCGTTGACGCTGGCCGCCGCTCAACTCTCCCGGTCGCCGAGACAGTAGTGATCCGAGGTCGAACTCTTCGACGACGCGGTCGTAGTCGGCGCCACCTCGCAGTGCGCGCCCCCGGCCGAACGTGACGTTGTCAGCGACACTGAGGTGGGGGAACAACCCGCCACCCTGGAACACGGTTGCGACGTTGCGGTGTTCGGGCTGAACGAAACGTCCCATCGAAGAATCGTCGACGGCGACTCCGTCGATTTCGATGCGACCCTCGCCGCATGCCACGAGCCCGGCGACGAGGTCGAGTGTCGTCGTCTTGCCCGATCCGTTCTCGCCAGTGACGACGAGAACCGAACCGTCACCGACCGCGAGGTCGACGTCAAGGGTGAAGAAACCCCGTCGAATCATGCAGGTCATCGCGATGCTCATGCGCCGCTCCTGCGCAGTGCGCCGACCCAGCGACCGCGCAAGGCAACGAGCACGATGACCGATACCCCGACCATCAGCATCGACAGCGCGAGAGCGGAATCACCACCCGATTCGAGTGCCGAGTACACCGCGAGCGGAATCGTCTGTGTGCGACCCGCCGTGTTGCCGGCGAAGGTGATGGTGGCGCCGAACTCACCGAGCGCCCGCGCCCACGTGAGCACCAGACCGGCGGCGAGTGACGGTGCAACCAGCGGCAGGGTGACGCGCAGCAGTGCCTGCCAGGGTCCGGCCCCGAACGTTCGTGCCGTGCCGACGAGCCGCGGGTCGAGTTGTTCGAAGGCGGCCTCCATCACCACGACGAAGAACGGTGCGGCGACGAAGAACTGGGCCATCACGGCGGCGGTTTCGCTGAACGCCAACTGAATGCCGAACCAGTCGTCGAGCAGACCACCCACGAGTCCGCGCCTGCCGAAGGCAAAGAGCAACGCGACACCACCGACAACCGGAGGCAGAACCATCGGCAAGATGCACAAGGCCCGCAACAACGACCGCCCGCGGAAGCGCGAGTGGGCGAGCAGCCACGCGAGGGGAGAGCCGAAAACCAGGGCGAGTGCCGTCGTGACGAGCGAGGTTCGCAACGACAACCACACTGCCGTACGGGAAGCGTCGCTGGAGATCGATGCCCAGAATCCCGACCACGGCGTGCGCCAGACGATGGCCACAACCGGAAGCACGACGAGAACGATCGCCGGCAGTGCGAGTGCGGCGAGTCCGCGCGGGGACGACAACCGACGTGTCACGGCGGACCGAATCCCAAGCCCACGAGAATCTCGCGACCCACCGAACCTCGCGCCATCGCCACGAAAGCGGCCGCGGCGGCTGCATCACCCGACGATGGCTTGCGTGCGACGGCGATCGGATAGATCGTGTCGACGTTCGACGACGCGGGAATCTCGATGGCATCGACCGAGTCGCCGGAAACCAGGCCGTCTGTCACGTAGGCGATTCCCGCATCGGCTTCGCCGTTCGCAACCCGCGACACGACACCGCTTGCACTCGCCTCGCGGCTGGCGGGTTCGACCGCAACCTTTGCGTTCGCGAACATCGCGGCCGCGTACTTCCCGCACGGCTGCGCCGCATCGCACAACACCACTTTCACACCCGAGCGTGCGAGATCGGCCACCGTGGCGATCTTCTTCGGGTTGCCACGTGGAACGAGAATCGCGAGGCGATTGCGGGCCAATGTTGTCACTGCACCGCGCATCACGTCGCCCGACGAAACGACACGGTCCATGTTCGCGGTGTCGGCCATGGCGACCACGTCGACCGGGGCACCCTGTTCGATCTGCGTCGCCAGTGTGGAACTGCCCGCGAAGCTGAAACGCACGGTCACGTTCAGGAACCGCGACATGAATGCATCGCCGATTCGCGTGACTGCGTTGGTGAGCGACGCTGCAGCGAGAACCGTCAACACTGACTTCCTGCGAACCTGGATCACCGCCGACGACGTGGACGCCGAGTACTTCGGCGTCGCACCGAGTCGCAGCGTCAGTCGACACGTTCCCGCCTTCTGCGTGACCAGCGCGACCCCGCGGACGCTGCACGCGCCCGCCGCCGACCACGTGCGACGTCCCGGCGAGTCGGTGGTCACGATGTTCGCCAGGTCGACGGTCGACTCCGTCGGCACCGCACTTGCCACCCACGTCACCGCCGGCGCGGAGGCGTACCCCGCGGCGGACGCTCGGCCGTGGGGAACCAACACCAGTGCGGCCAGGACACAGATGACACGGCGGAGCACGTCGGCACGATATTGGTTCGTTCCCAACTATCCGATAGTTCTGTTTGGACTACTGTCTTCTCATGGCTTCCCCGAGCGCAACAACCAATCCCGTCGACGACCTCGATGCCGTCGCCGGATCAAGCCTTGTTCTCATCGCCCGCGGGGTGGGTCACGGGTACGACGTCGCGCGCCACTTCGCACCCTCGGGATCGTTGGGATCGGTGCTCACCCTCAGTCGGCCCGTCGTCTATCGCGCGATCAAGACCCTCGAGGCCAAAGGACTCGTGGTGTCGAGCGAATCGGTCGGTGTACGGGGACAGCTGAAGTGGACGCTCACCTGCACGCCCCAGGGACGCCGCAGCGCGCTGTCGTGGCTGAACTCGCCCGTTGAACACCTCCGGGAAATGCGCACCGACTTTCTGTTGCGGTACCTACTCATGCAGTCAGGCGGCGGTGACACGGCGGAGTTCATTCGATTGCAGCGCGCCGCACTCGAAGAGGTCACGACGGGTCTCATCGCGGGAGCAAGCCGTGACGCGGTCGCACTGTGGCGCCGCGAACAGGCGCGTGCCGCGCTTCGGTTCCTCGACGAACTCGAAGGCACGCTCGCTCGGCGAACCGAGGCCGGCACACCTCAGGTCAGCCTGAGTGCAAGAAACCAGTTGCGCGCCACCGTTGTTTCGGTGAAGCACGGCGACATCTTGTCGTCGGTCAAGTTGCGCATCGACGCCGATCAGGCAATGACGTCGACCATCACCCACGAGGCAACCGACGCTCTTCGTCTTGCGCCCGGAACGAAGGTGGTCGCCCTGTGCAAGGCGACCGACGTGATGATTGCAACCGATCAGTCGATGATCGCCTGACGCAGCAACTGGCGGATGTACGGCCGCAGCGGATAGGTGGACGACGGCATCAGTTGTGTCATGAAGACACTGACCATGTCTTCCACCGGGTCGACGACGAACGTCGTACTTGCAGCCCCACCCCAACCGAAATCACCCAACGAACCCGCCGTCTTGGCACGCGCCGGGTCCATCAAGACCGCAAAACCAAGACCAAAGCCGAAACCTTCCTGCGTCGTCTCGGAAAAAATCGGGCGACCGAATTCGGACAGATCGGCGTTGCCCGGCAGGTGGTTCGTCGCCATGTAGGCAACGGTCCGCGGCGACAACAATCGCGCGCCGCCCAGTGTCGGGTCGGCCACGCCACCGCGGCGCAGCATGTCGGCAAAGCGCATGTAGTCACCGATCGTGCCCACCATGCCCCCGCCGCCCATGAGGCAGTCGGGCGGTTGCACCGCGGCGGCCGCGGCTGCCTTCAACGGCATCGCCTTCTTCGTCGCCGGGTTCCGCGCATACAGCTGGGCCACACGGTCGGCCTTGTCCGGCGGCGCATAGAAAGAGGTGTCGTCCATGCCGAGCGGCTTGCAAATGCGCTCTTCGATGAACGTATCGAGCGACATTCCCGACGCAACTTCGACCACGCGACCCAACACGTCGGTCGACACGCCGTAGTTCCACTCAGTTCCCGGCTGGAACAACAGGGGCAGCTCGGACAGCAAATCGCAGACTTCGGCGAGGTTCTTGCCCTTCGGCATGCCCCACTCGAAACCGGCCTTGCGGTACATCTCGTCGACCACGTGCGACATCAAGAAGCCGTACGTCAGGCCCGAGGTGTGGGTGAGCAGGTGCCACACCCGCATCGGTTCGGTGAGACCCTCGAAGATCGGCGCCGTCGACGAGCCGCGCTTGAAAACCTTTAGGTCATCAAACGACGGAATGAACCGCGACACCGGATCGGTCAACTGCAGACGACCCTCTTCCCACAGCATCATCGCGGCCACCGATGTCAACGGCTTCGTCATCGAATAAATGCGGAAAATCGTGTCGGACGCCATCTTCTTGTCGGCTTCAAGGTCCGCGTGTCCATATATAGAGGAGTGCACCACCTGGCCGCGGCGGGCGACCGCCATCGACCAACCCGCCAATCGACCCGAATCCACGTAGCCGGCCAAGTACGCGTCCAACTTCGCCAGCCGGTCTGCCGATAGGCCCACCGAACGGGGTTCTGCCGTCACCTTGAGATCTGCCATGCAAGAACCATAGGCACACGCGAACCCCCTTGAGGATTGTTCAGACCTTGTTAGTGTGGAAACCGAATCCAATCAGGAGGGGACATGTTCCGCAGATTCACCCGTTCCATCGCGGCCGTCGCATCGGTCGCAACCATCGGACTCTTCGCAATTCCCGAGGTCGCACACGCGGCGAACATCGACATCACTGTCTCGGGTGCCGATGGAGCCATCGCCCGCGCAATGGTCGCGGTTCTTAACGCCGACGGCGATGCCATTGACAGCGTGATCGCCGACTCAACCGGAAAGGTGACGATCGATGACACCGGCGCGGCAAGCCTTGTCGTCGCAGCGAACGGCTATCAGACAAAGGTGGTGACTCCAGTTGCCGCCGGAACCGTGACGCTCACGGCGTCAACCAAGTCGAAGCTCAGCTTTTCAAATGCGTACGGCGGCCAAGTCAAGCCGAACGGGCTTGCAGCAGACGGCGAAAGTGGCGTCTTCTACGCAACGACCGACGCTCAGCCGTCGGTGTGGCGCACCACCGACTACGCGGGAACATGGGCACCGGTTCCCACCTCTGCGGACTCGACCGAAGCCACAGCCGCGGCAGCCGGTGCGATGCCACAAGAGAACGCAAATGAAGTCTTCACGTCGGCAGTACCCGGAGAAGTAGCAGTGAACACGAACCAATCCTTGTACTTCTCGCGGACCTACGGAAACACGTGGACGAAAATCGACAACTACAACACGGTGACCGGCCAGAACAAGAAGCACTTCTGGGTTCACGGAGGCTCAAGCGGTGACAGCTCGATCATCTTCGTCCGTACGAGTACCGGCCTGTTTGCTTCAGTAGTTCCCGACAGCGTCACCGATACAACGCCCCCTTCCTTTGTGAACGTAACGGCGACACTCGGTTCCTTCTACGCTGCGGGTGATGACGTTGCCTTTGCGGTCGGCAGTACGGGCAACATGTACATGTTCTCGGTCAACGGCTCAGGTGCGAAACTTGCTCAGTTGAGCCTTACCGGTAGCGCAATCTCGGCCGCCGCGGCGGCGGAGAACATCGCGACTCTCAATTCTCACAGCTTGACCCGTACGGGTGACACCCTGGTCAAATTGAGCACACTCGGTGGGGCAACACCCCGGGCTTTTCTGACGCACAGCGGCGATGGAAGCACCACGTTCTCAGTGGGCTATTTCAACGGCACAACTTGGGACGTATCTGGAGCTGGTGCCTTGGTGGGAACCGATCAACCGAACCTCTTGACGCTTGCCCCGTACACCAACTTGCAGGGCAAGTGCGGCCACAACGGCAACACGGCACTAGTCGGTTCGATCGTCAACGACCTACCAACGACCGGTGAGGTGCTGTTCGGCGCCGAAGTCGTCGGCACGATTGGGCAGTGCATGTTCTTCTTCAACGCCTCTGGCGGCGCAGTGTCCCTCGGAGCAACGTCAGTTGCCAACACGAAGGTCGCTCTCCTTCCCATGGGCGGGGCAAACAACAACACTGGCTTTGCCTGGGACGCAGGCTTCAACTTCAGTGACAATGCAACAACCGGGAACATGGTCTCGCTAAGCGGCGACGGAAAATATGGCATTCGCAAGTCGGCACTGATCGCGAACGACGGCACGAAGGGCGATTCCTTCAGGCCGCAGTTCGGAAATTCGAATCCATCCACAACGGAATTGCTCGCGACGCTCGCGACGGCTGGGAAGGGCATGAACTCAGGAGGTGTGGCGGTCACCGGTTTGTCGGGCCCCAACGTCACCGATGTCGTCTACGACCCGAACTCGGCCGACGGTTCGAGGTTGGTGTTGAGCATGACTGATACCGGCGGCGGTCGTACCCTGATCTCTACCGACGGCGGTACTTCGTTCAGCACCCTTGGCGCGAGCGGAAGCCGATCGCTCGACTGGTGGAACGGTGCCGGTGGAGTTCAGCACATTGCGGCGACATTCACCCTCGGCTCCGACTACATGCAGGTGAAATCATTCAAGACGACCACTGGTGATACCGCGCTCGACATGGGTGACGAGCTTGCGGCGACCGCTTCGATTCGTGATGGCAAAGACACCGCAACCCGAAAGGCTTTCATCTTCGGCTCAACCGTCACGCAGACGGGCGGTGGTCAAATCACAGCGACAAACTTCATTCCAAGCGGCGGCACGACATTGAACACCGCAATCGAAGGAATCATCGGAAAGGACCGCGTTCTTGTGGGCGTGACGAAGTGCACTGGAAGCGTCGGACCGACGGGCTGTGATGGATCATCCGGCACGGTTGGTCTTCTCGACCTCAGTGTGAATGCAACGTCTGGAGCCGTCACCGCATCTTCGATCAAGTACTACGGGCCGGACGCGGTGGCTGGTGCCGCGACGGCTCCTGCAAATGGGACCTACGCGGGGGCAGTCACTGCTATCCAGTACTGCCCGACCGGATCGGCCACGAAGGTGGTAGACACTGCCTTTATCGCCGTTTCGGGTAAGGGCGTCTACACGATGACTGGCCTGTCGGGAACGCCGAGCCACTCGGCAGCACCGATCGCGACGGGCTCGTATACGGAGTTGAAGGTGGACTGCGATACCGGGTTGATTGGCGTCGCCGGGTCGACCGGCGTATTCCTTTCGGTTGATGGTGGAGCGAAGTTCTTCGAATTGAAGACATCAGCCGCAACGGGTAATCAGCCAGCGATTCCGACAACGGCTCTTGCGGTTCAGGCCGATGCAACGAGCGGGGATGTCACCGTGGCAGTCGGGTCGGGTAACGGTGACGTCAAGTCGATCGAGACCACGTTCACCGACATGGGTCTGAAGGGGAGCGAAGTCGCGGCAGGAACCGCCACATCTCCCACCGCAGCCGTGGCACCGAAGGTGGATCAGGTCAACGAGGTGAACAGCGCGTCGACAGGCAAAACCACCGGCCAAGTACCCGACCTCGAACTTCCGCCCGCCGCAGGAGACAAGGTCAGTGTGAGTTCGGTCAAGACATTCACCGTAAGGGCGCAGGCGTCAGCTGGCGTCAAGCTCGCCGTCGGTACGGCTGGCGGAGCATTCAGGGCGACGGTGAAGAACGGTTCGATCACGTCACCACAGACGCCGGCTGCTCAAACGCCAGCCGCTCAGACGCCTGCTTCCCAAACACCGACCGCGCCTGCGGTGCAGCAGCCGACCGTCCAGCAGCCGACCGTGCAGCAGCCGACGATTGGCGCACCGGCAGCTGCGGCGCCAAAGACGGTGACGATCACTGCGAAGAAGATCATCACGGTTGCTTCGGCGTTGCGGACGCTGGGCATTGCGGTTGTGGCGAAGTCGAAGGTGGTCCCCACGTCGACGACGAAGACCGTCTGTGCCGTGCTTCCGGGTGTGAAGGTGAAGGGTCTGAAGTCGGGCATCTGTCGACTGACGGTGAAGATCACGCCGCCGCCGACGAAGAAGGT
>JAGWWV010000031.1 GCA_018970175.1 Acidobacteriota bacterium | reverse complement strand
TCCAGCAGCAAGTGAGGTGGCGGTCGGGTCCTGTGCAACGTCGGCCCGGTCAACCAGGTCAGGGCGGGAACGCAGCAGCCTCCACCGGATCAGGCGTGTGCCGCAGATCGCCTGGCCGTCACCTCAGTTGTTACGTGTTGCCAACGCGTCGGCCTTCTTCACCAGGTTCGGCTGTCCCATTTCTTTGGCGAGTTCTGCAAACTCGTCGGTTGGTCCCGTCCATTTCCAGTCGTCGACCACTCCGACGGGAACGTCGGTCACGATGGTGGCAACTTTCTTGAACAACGCCGCATCGGCGCGGTTGTCGCGCAACGTCGCCGCCAACTTCGCTGCACCGCGAACCTGCACGCCCCACTTTGCTTCGTCATCGGGAATTGCTTCGATCGTCTTCCACTTCGCGAGCACGACAGAAGCGCTCTTCGCACCCCATCCGGGCAAACCGGGAAACCCGTCCGACGTGTCACCCACGAGGCCCAGGTAGTCGGCGATCGACTCCGGCCCGACACCGAACTTCTCGCGTATTGCTGCATCATCGATGATGAGGTTGTTGCGCCGGTCGAACTGCACGACCCGTTTGCCAACGACGCACTGGCCGAGATCCTTGTCGGGCGACAACATGAGAACCTGCTTCACGCGCTTGTCGGCCGCCGCAACCGCGGCAGCACTACCCAAGGCGTCGTCGGCCTCGTACTCCTCCATTGCCCACACCGTGACGCCGAGAGCACGCAACGCGTCTTCGAGAAGCGGAATCTGGTGCAACAGCACCGGCTCCATGCCCTCACTCGTCTTGTAGCCATCGTAGAGATCGTTGCGGAAGCTTTCGATCACGTGGTCTGTCGCCACGCCCACATGCGTCGCGCCATCGGCAATCAACTGCAGCGTCGACGACAGAACGCCGATCGTGGCAGCTAGTGGTGGCGGCTCGCTGTGTCGGACGGCTTGGCCGTAGTGCTGTCGATACAGCTCGTACGTTCCGTCGACGAGATGAACCCTCACTGTCGTCGGGCGCTAGATCGACGAGACCTTGACACGCCGACGGTTCACGAGAACGTCGAGGTGGTGACGCTTGATCTTCCAGCCCTGCGATGTGCGCACCATGTCGTCGACATAGGCGGCCCACAACACGACGAGATGCTCGGGGTCCGACGGATCCTCGTGCGTCGCCTGCACGTAACTGCGCATCTTGGCTTCGTCGCCGTTCAGGGTGACTTGGATGTTGCCGATCATGTGCTGCGTGCGGCCGTACTTGCCCCGCGCCGCCGAGACCCATTCGCGGTAATTCGCAAGACCTTCGATGGGTGTCGGCCCGAAACCGGTGACCACCAAGTCGTCTGTGAAACACGTGCAATAACGGTCGTAGTCGCACTGGTCGATGGAATCCGCATAACGGATGATGACGTCGCCGATGGCGAGACGGTCTTCGATTTCGCTCATGTTCCGAGCCTAATTGTCATACCCCTTGGCTATGGTTACGACATGGACCGCATCACCGTAAATCCTCGCCAAATGGGCGGGGAGCCGTGCATCAGGGGGCTTCGAATCCCTGTTGCAACGGTTATCGGGATGTTGGCCGATGGAATGACCCCGGATGAGATCGTGGCTGAACTGCCACCCCTTGATCGTGACGACATCACCGCTGCATTGCGTTACGCAGCTGCACAAGTCACCCGGCGCTCCATCGACCTCGATGCATCCGCGTGAAATTGCTGCTCGACCAAAATCGCTCGTGGCGGTTGGCGTCGCTATTGACGTCAATTGGGTACGACGCTCTCCACGTCAATGAATTGGGGCTCTCCACAGCATCCGACGATGCCGTACTGGCCGCGGCAGAACAGTCGGGGCGAATCTTGATTTCCGCAGACACCGACTTTGCGGCATTGCTTGCACTCCGCGAGGCGACGCAACCATCGGTTGTTCTCTTCCGAACACGACTAAGAAGAACTGCCCAGGACCAGTTCAACTTGTTAGAGGATCTTCTCCCGATGTTTGAAGAGGATTTGGCGGTTGGAAGTGTTCTCGTGATCTCTGATGAAAACGTTCGAGTTCGACGACTGCCGTTGCTCGGTGACTGAAACGAACCGCAGTACAGCCAGATTGTCAACGAATCGAGTTCTAGACGAGGAAGGCGATGAAGGCGCCGACGGCGATGTAGGGAACGAACGCGATGTGGTCGCGTCGGTCGAGCGCCCGCATGGCCATCAATGCCGCACTCACGACACCGGCCAACACGAAGGTGTAGACGGTGCCGCGGATGAGGACTTCCCAATCGCGGTACGCGAGCAGAAGACCGACGGAGGGCGCAAGCATGACGTCGCCTCGACCGAAGCCTCCTCGTGACACCGCAGCGATGAGCGAATACAAGAGGAAGAGTGCGAGCGCACCGGCGAAGCCGCGCAGAAGTTCCGACGGATCCCAGTGCCAGATGGCGTCGAGAACGATGAGCGGCACGCCGGTGACGATCATCAACCCCGTGACGTAGCGAGGCACCCGGTGTGTGTAGGCGTCGATGATCGACAGCGCAAGAAGACCGGCAAAGACCGCAATCGCGCCGACCGTGAGGAACGCGCGCGTTGACTCGCGGTGAATGAGAAGAGCAGCGACTCCGGTCCATGCTGCAACGGCGGCGGTTTGCGGCATGCCGATGTTCAGCGTGTATTTGCGGATGCGGCGCAGGTTCTTCTGGGCGGTGTCGACCACCCAAACACCGGCCGCAAGACCAAGGAGCGCGGCGATGTAGCCCGTGGCCTACTCCTGGACCAGCTCGATGAGCGTGCCGAACGAACCCTTCGGGTGGATGAAGGCGACCGTCGTGCCGCGGCTGCCGGGACGCGGCGCCTTGTCGATGGGCTGAGCCCCTGCGGCGATCATCGATTCGAGAGCCTTGCCACAGTCGCCAACGCGGTAACCAATGTGGTGCAGACCTTCGCCGCGCTTTTCGATCGCCTTGGCCACCGGCGAGTCGTCGCGTGTCGGCGTGAGGAGTTGCACGTAGCTCTCCGCCACCTTCAACAAAGCCTCTTCGACGCCGTCGCTCTCGACGATCTCGCGGTGTTCGACTTCGGCGCCAAAGGCACGGTGGTAGTAGTCGATGGCCGCTTCGAGGTCGCGAACGGCGATGGCAACGTGGTCGATTTCAGTCAGCAACATGGCTCTATCGTCCCATTTTGCTTCGTCTAGCGACGAAACATGTTGATCTTTTGTTCACCGACCTTGTTCCGCAGGGCGGGGTCGTCGATTCCGAGGCCGGCGTCGGGGGCCAGGCACAGGATCCCGAGCTTGCCCTCGTGCATGTTGTGATGCACCTGGTAGGCCGCCTCCCCCAGCTGGTCGAGGGGAAACACCTGTGACATGACGGGGTGGATCATTCCCTTGGCAATGAGGCGGTTCGCTTCCCACGCTTCGCGGTAGTTGGCGAAGTGGCTGCCGACGAGTCGCTTGAGGCGCATCCAGAAATGCCGGTTGTCGAACTCCATCATGAAGCCGCTGGTCGCGGCACACGTGACGACCGTGCCGCCGCGCTTTGCCACGTACATCGACGCGCCGAAGGTCGACCGCCCGGGGTGTTCAAAGACGATGTCGGGGTCTTCGCCGACGAGATCACGGATGTCGGAGCCGAGTCGTCGCCACTCCTTTTCGTCGTGATTGCCGTTGTCGTCGAAGAACTTGTAGTTGGCCGACTTTCGGTCGATGACCGCCTCGCAGCCCATGTCGTGGAGGATCTTGGCTTTGTCGGGCGAGCTCACGACGCCAACGGGAATACCGCCGCCGTTCAGCACGTACTGAACCGCATACGCACCGATGCCGCCGGTGGCACCCCAGATCAGCACGACGTCGCCCTGTTTCATTTGCGCACCGTTTTTCGACACGAGCATGCGGTAGCTCGTCGAGTTGCACAACGCATTGACGGCGGCCTCTTCCCATGACAGGTGGGCCGGTTTGGGCATCAACTGGTTCGCCTTGACGACGGAGAGATCGGCGAGTCCGCCGAAGTTCGTCTCGTAGCCCCAGATGCGTTGGTTGGCGGCGAGCATCGAGTCGTTGTGGGCGGATTGGTCCTGGTCGTCGACGTGGTTGCAGTGAATGGTGACCCGATCGCCGGGTTTCCAGTTGCGCACGGCCGCACCGACCCGCAGCACGACTCCCGATCCGTCGCTGCCCACGACTTGGTAGTCGCGGTCGTGGCGCTTGGCCCACTCACTTTCGCGGGCGAGTCGCTGCATCGGCCCGAAGCTGGAGACCGGTTCGAAGATGCTGCTCCACACGGTGTTGAAGTTGATCGACGACGCCATCACCGCGACGTAGACCTCGTCGGGGGCCAGCTCGGGCGTGGGGACGTCACCCACGTGGAGACTCTTGCGCGGGTCTTTCTGGTTCGACGGCATTCCGTCGAACATCCCGGTCTCCGATTTCAGGAGGTGAGCGGCGCGGTACGACGACGGGAGCGGCAACTTTCCGATCGTTGCGGAGTCGGCCCCCGCGAGAATCGCGTCCCGGATTTCGACCATGTTGGAAACAGCCATCTGCAGAGGTTACCCACGGGTATCGGTCGAGTCACGGGGAACGCCTACGCTTGTCGCATGCCAGGTTCATACATCGTCGCCGGAGCACGCACCCCGATCGGAAAGATGAGCGGCGCCCTCGCCGGATTCAGCGCCGCCGAACTCGGCGCACTTGCGATCGCCGAAGCCATGAAGCGCGCCAACGTCCGGCCCGATCAGGTCAACCACGTGATGATGGGCCAAGTGCTGATGGCGGGCCAGGGCCAGGTGCCCGCTCGCCAGGCGGCCGTCAAAGCAGGAATTCCCCTGCACGTTCCTGCCGTGAACATCAACAAGGTGTGCCTCTCGGGAATCAACACCATTTATCTCGCCGACCAGATGATCCAGGCTGGCGATGCCGACATCGTGATCGCCGGCGGCATGGAGTCGATGACCGGGGCGCCGTACATCGCCAGCGGCGCACGCGGCGGGTTCCGTTACGGCAACACCGAACTGGCCGATGCCATCATCAAGGACGGATTGTGGTGTGCCTTCGACGCGTGCCTCATGGGTGAGGGCACCGAGAAGTACAACGCGGGTGGCATCGGACGCGCCGCGCAGGATGAGTTTGCGGCAAAGAGCCACGAACGTGCCGCGAACGCCATCAAAGAAGGCCGTCTCGCCGAGGAAATCGTGCCGGTCGCGATTCCCCAGCGCAAGGGCGAACCCCTCATGTTCGACACCGACGAAGGCGTACGACCCGGAACCACGGGCGAATCGTTGTCGGCGTTGAAGCCCGCCTTCGTGAAGGAAGGGTCCATCACCGCGGGCAACGCGTCGCAAATCAGCGACGGCGGCAGCGCCGTCGTGGTGATGAGCAAAAAGGCCGCTGATGCGTGCGGAGTGCAGCCGCTCGGTGAAGTCGTGTCGTACGGCCTCGTCGCGGGCCCCGACAACATCTCGCTCCTCCACCAGCCCAGTCGGGCCATCCAGAACGCGCTCGCCAAGATCGGCAAGAAGGTCTCCGACCTCGATCTCTTCGAACTGAACGAGGCATTCGCCGCAGTGGGCATCGCATCGATGAAGGAACTCGGCATCACCGACGCGATCACCAACGTGAACGGCGGTGCGATCGCACTCGGTCACCCGATCGGAATGAGCGGCAACCGCATCACACTGCACCTTCTCCACGAGCTTCGTCGCCGTGGTGGCGGCATGGGAGCAGCAGCGCTGTGTGGTGGCGGTGGCCAGGGCGACGCGATCATTGTCCGCTCGCTCTAGGACACTCCTCGTCAGACTCGTTGGTGCGGGTCTCATCGGTGTTGCCGGTGGACTCCTCTCTGCAGCATTCCTCGGTTCGCTGAACTGGGCCGCAACGACCCGCCACGACTTCGACTGGCTCGTTTGGCTGCTGCCCGTCGGCGGCCTCTTCGTCGGCCTGCTCTACCACCGGTTCGGCCAGCCGATCGCGGGGGGAACGAGCCTCGTCCTCGATGCGGCACACGTCCCCGACGGAGAAGTACCCACGCGGATGGCACCGATGATCTGGAGCGGAAGCGTGGTGTCACACGTGGTCGGGGCCAGCGTCGGTCGCGAGGGCGCGGCAGTGCAGATCGTTGCCGGCGTCACCGACGACGTCGGGCGCCGTCTGCGTATCGACCGGTTCTCGCGTTCTGCGCTATTGGTCTGCGCCGTTGCCGCGGCTTTCGGCGGTCTCTTCGGTGTTCCGGTGGCCGGGGGATTCTTTGCCCTCGAACTGCAGCGCGAGACCCGTCGCCACGTGTCGGTCTTTCCCTTCGCGGTCGCCTCGAGTGTGATCGCTCACCTCGTCGCACTCGCGGTCGAAGTCGAACATCATCGCCCCTTCCACATCGACGATCTCAACCTGTCCTGGTCGCACCTGTGGCGGTACGTCGTTGCCGGTGTCTTCTTCGGTCTCGTCGCCTCGGCCTTCGTTCGGTTCGGGCATCTCGTCAAGCAGGTGTTCGCACGAACGCTGCGGTGGCCGCCGGCCCGGCCCGTTGTCGGAGGCGGGTGCGTACTCGCGCTGATGGGACTCGCCGGAACCCGCGATTATCTCGGCGTTTCGTTCGGTCTCGTCGACGTGGCGCTCACCGGTGCGGCGGGAATCACCGCGGCGGCATTCGTCTGGAAGCTCGTCTTCACCGGCGTGTCACTCGGGAGTGGATTCGTCGGCGGTGAAATGCTTCCGCTCTTCGTTGTCGGCGCACTCGCGGGTGTGCAGTTTGCGCGCGTCACCAATGCGTCGATTCCCCTCTTTGCCGCACTTGGCCTGGTTGCGGTTTTCGCCGCGGCATCGAAGACGCCCTTCGCCTGCGCGATCATCGGCATCGAACTGTTCGGGTGGCTCGGCCTACCCGCCTATCTCATCGTATGCGTGGTTGCAATTCTCGCTTCGGGCGAGCACACCATCTACCCGACCTCGCCCCTCGCGGAGCGAACCGAATCCGCCTAGGCGGCTTCCGCCTTGGTCGGATACCGCGACCACGCGCCCGCTTCGAAGTCGTACAACTTGCAGTCCGACGTCGTCGAGAAATAATCGCGCAGACGCAACTTCTTCGTGATCGCGACGCCGGGGAAACCGGCTTCGATGAAGCGCATCGCCTGCGGCAAGCGATAGAAGGGAATGCGCATGTCGACGTGGTGCGGCACGTGCACGAAGATGTTGTGCAGGAAGAAGTTGAGGACCCGCGGGATCCGCAGGTTTGTGGTTCCCTCCATTTGACCGCTGAACTTCGACCACTCACGGCGCGGATACCACCGAATGTCCTGGTTCACGTGCTGCACGTACACCACGAAGCCGATCATCCACGTGAACAGCGCCCATGGGACAACCGCAACCTTCACGATCATCCATGCGATGCCGAGAACGCTGCCGTGCGAGTGCCAGCCCGCGAATCCGACCGCGGCGGCGGCAAGAAGCAGGAACAACGACATGACACGACGCTCGCGGGCGATCTTTCCACCCAACTTGCCCTCGGTCGAAAAGCGCATCATCTTGTTCCACCACACGTTGCGCCCGTAGTACAGGCCGGCGCCGAGCCACGACCACTCGAAGCGATGCCGCAAACGGGCCCACCGGCCCATCTCGCCCCATTCGGCCGCGGTTGCCGGATGCCAGACGAAGTCCATTCCCTGTTTCACGGTGTGCCCGTGGTGGACACGGTTGTGGCCGAAGTCCCATGCGGACTCGACGTGCGCCGACGGCAGCATCGCCACTTTCGCCACCAGGGCATTCAGGCGCTTCGATTCGAAGAGTGCGTTGTGCGACGCATCGTGACCGATGACGAAGATGCCGCTGATGCTGACACCGGCAGCAAGCCAGAGCAGCGGTACGGCCCACCATGCATCGACCGTGATGAGTGCGTACACGAGAGCCGCGTAGATCACGAGATCGCGCGCGACGTAGAAGATCCCCCGTGACGTCGAGCGTCGATAGCACGACTCGGGAATTCCCCTCACGACGTCGATCAGGGCAGGCTGAACCACTTTCGATGATTCGAGCCGGGAAGCCGCAAGGTCCGTCATTGACCCAACCTACAGGTTGAGCATCACCTCGGGGTGGTCGAAGTGCTGGTCGTTCGTTGCATTAGTCACGTAGTTCGTGGCGGCCCTCGAGGGCGCGACCCAACGTGAGTTCATCGGCATACTCGAGATCACCACCAACCGGTAGACCCGTACCGATTCGTGTGACTTTCACCTCGAGAGCAGACAATGCACGGGCCAAATACATGGCCGTGACGTCGCCTTCCACGGTGGGGTTCGTGCACACGATGACTTCGCGAACCGATTCGGGCTCGAGACGTGTCAACAATTCCCTGATTTTCAGTTGTTCGGGCCCGATTCCGTCCATCGGGCTGATGGCACCGAGCAGGACGTGGTAGCGACCGCGGAAGACTCCGGTCTTTTCGATCGCAATGATGTCGCGAGCCTCTTCGACGACACAGAGCGTGGACCCTTCGCGACGGGTGTCGGCGCAGATCGGACACAGTGTGTCGTCGGCGATGTTGAAGCAACGTTCACAGAACCGCACGCGCTTTTTTGCGATGACGATCGATTCGGCGAGCCGTGCCACGTCGGCATCGGCCGACTTCAACAGATGCAGCGCGATGCGTTGCGCGGATTTCGGCCCGACGCCCGGGAGACGACCCAGTTCGTCGATGAGCGCCTGCACCGGCGCGGTGTACGCGCTCACTTCTCCGAGTCCTTGTCGTTTCCTTCGTCGATGACACGCGAACCAGGAAGGATGCGGTTCACACGGTCGAGCACACTCTCGACGGGCACGATGGGCATGTCGGACAACTCGTTCGGATCGATGTCGTCGTGCGGAACGTCATCCGTGGCCGGCTTGTCCTTCGTCGCGGTGTCGCGCGACGACGCGGCGCGCGACGGGCGCAACGTGCCGGCAGTGCGGTCTTTCGGCGCTTCGCCGACGTCGACGTTCAGCGCGACTGTTCTGCCGGTGATCTTCTCGAAGGCAGCAGCAACAGTGGCGGCGTGTTCGTTGCACTTGGCCTGGTGCACTGCATTCGGCGCACTGAGCACCACCGTGTCGGGCGTGGGTGAGGTGACGCTGCACGCGCTGTAGAGCGCACGCACCAATGGCTTGAGCGATGTGAGCACCTGCGGCCACAGTTCGGCCGGCGAACCGCTCGGTGGCACCGGTGCGGCCGCCGGCGCAGTTGTCGGAGCCGTCGCGGCGGATGACGCGGCGGGCGCTGCGGTTTCTTTTGGGGCTGCCGGTTTCACCAAGGTTGGTTCGGGCGCGGCACGCGGCACGTCGCTTGCGGGTCGCGCCGCACCACCGAGTTTCGTGCGTCCCGTCGCGGGGTCGACGGGTGGGGGCGGTGACGACGGCGCAACAGTTGCGCCGCTTGCCACCGCTTTTTCCAGTCGCTCGATTCGCGACACGAGAGCGCTCACGTCGCCCGCGTCGCCTGGGCTGCACAACTTCATGAGCGACACTTCGAGAAGCAGGCGCGCATCGGGTGCATGGCGCATTTCGATGAGCGCGTCACCGATTGTTTCCATCGCCCGCACGATGGTGCCGTTGCCCATGCGGCGGGCCCACTCGGCAACGTGGTCGGCGCGTTCGGTGGGAAGTTGCACCAACTCGGGGGCCATCTGCGTGAGGAATGCCTCGCGCAGGTGTCGCACGAGTTCTTCGCTCAACGTTCGCGGGTCACGACCGTGCTGCATGGCAAACGCGACCGCCGCCAAGACCCGGCCCGGGTCGCCGTCGATGATGGCCTCGGTGAACTCGTCGAGGTTCACCACCTCGTCGGCGACGCCACCTGCTGCAACCACCAGTTCGAGGGCGGACAACGTGTCGCGCGCACTGCCGCCACCCTGGAGAAGCACCTGCTCGATCGCCTCGTCGGTGACATCGAGACCGGCGTCGCGAACGACGAATCGAACGTGGTCTTCGAGGTCCCCCATGGGCAAGAGGTGGAACTGGAGGTGCTGGGTGCGGCTGCGGATCGTTTCGCTGACCTTTTGCGGGTCGGTCGTCGCGAGAACGAAGACGACGTGCGGTGGTGGTTCTTCGAGTGTCTTTAGCAACGCTGCCTCGGCCGCCTTCGAGAGCATGTGAACTTCGTCGAGAATGAAGACGCGGTGACGACCCGGGCTGCCGAGACCCGCCCTGTCGATGAGGTCACGGACGTCGTCGACCCCGTTGTTGCTGGCTGCATCGAGTTCGATGACGTCGTAGCTGGTGCCGGCCTCGACTGCGAGACATGACTGACATGCACAGCACGGCTCTCCGTCGACCGGGGCCTCGCAGTTCAACACCTTGGCGAGGATTCGCGCGGTCGATGTCTTTCCCGTCCCGCGCGGGCCCGAGAAGAGATAGGCCTGGCCCTCGCGTTCGTTGATGACCGAGTTGCGCAAAGTGCGCACGATGTGGTCTTGACCACGAAGTTCGCTGAATCGACGGGGCCGGTAACGACGGTAGAGCGATTGCACGGCCACGAACCGAGCCTACCGATCGGGTGCGGCGTGATCGGGCGAACGTGATGGATTGGCTACCGTGCAATGCGCATGTTCCCCGCACGTCGTCGCACCCGATCGTCGGCCCTCGCCGTCGCGTTCATCGGCATGCTTCTGGCACTCTGGGCCACGTTGCTCGGCGGATCTGCCGCACATGCGGTGGGGGACAACACCCTGTCGTCATCGAACCCCGCGCCCAGCGAAAACGTCACGGTTGCGCCCACTCAACTTCAACTTGTCTTTGCCAATCCACTGGCGAATCCGAACGACGTCAACCAGATGGGTCTCTCGCTCGTCTGCAACGGGAACATCGTCAGCCTTGGCGCCGCCCAGCTCGGTTCCGACCTGAAAACGGTGAGCGCACCGCTCACCCAGGTGCCGAACGCGGGGTCGTGCGTCGTCAGCTGGGCCCTCCCCGACGGCAGCAGCGGCGCGTTCAGCTTCACCTCGTCCATCTCGGCACCCACAACGTCGACATCGGTGCCCACCGGGACCACGGTTCCCGAACCCGTGAAACCCGGTCAGGGCAGCTCGATCGTCGACTCGTCCCCTCGCGTCGGCGGACCACTCGGCCTCTTTCGGCTCTTGTCCTACATCTTCACCGCGACGCTCGTCGGCGGCGTCATCCTCATTCTCTTCGCCTGGCCCGAGGGCGTGGAGTACCCGGTGTGCCGGCGCTTCCTTCGCATCGTCGTCGTCTTGAACATCGTCGCCGTGATTCTTGTCGCCATCTACACAACGGCGCAGTTCACGGGCAAGGGTGTCACCGCATCCATCAGTCCGAACACGTGGCGCGACCTGTGGGACTCGCTGCCCGGCCAGGCGCTCCTCGCCCGTGTTCTTCTTGCGGGCTTTGCCGTGTGGGCGGTGTGGAACCCGCAGCACGTTCTCGACCCGGGCACGCAGTTGATGAGCGTGGGCATTCTCCTCGCCCTCACCATCTCGTACGGGTTCGACCGCACGGGTGGTCGACTGCCGGGTCTTGGCTATGCGTCGGGCGTGTTGCACATGCTCGCGGTGTCGGCATGGTTCGGAGGTCTCGTCCTTCTTTCGCGCGTGGTGCTCATCGGCCCGGGAGAGATCGATCTCGTTCAGGCGGTCAGGGGTTTCGGTCGCATCGCCACCCGTGCGATGCCACTCGCCATCGTCACCGGAATCTTCGCGACGTACCGCTTCGACGGCTTCAGCCTCTTCACAAGTCAGCACGGACGACTCGTTCTCGTGAAGATTCTCGTCGTCGGCTTCATGGCGTACGCAACATGGGTGACACGCCAGTTCGTTCTCACGCGCATGCACCGTGTTCCCGCACTCGACGAACGAATGGCATCGCATCTGCGGCGCGCCGTCGGAACCGAAGTGACCGCCGGCGTCGTCGTGCTCGCGCTCACGTCGTGGATGATGGCAACGACTCCGATTCACTACGTGGCGGAAGCGCGTGACAACGGCCCGCGCTACGCATTCAGCGACGACCTGTCGAACAGTCGCTTCCGTGTTCGATTCTCCATCAGTCCCGCAACGACGGGTCAGAACCAGATCCTCATCGAGCTCTTCGAACCCCGTCGCATCCAGGAGTTCCGTGTGCGCATGACGCCGAAGGCGCCCGGCTACGACGGATACCTCATCAATGTTCCACTCACCCGACGCGGCGCGGCACTTCTCGGCGATGCGGGCAACTTCGCCCTCGCGGCTCCGGGTGAATGGAGTGTCGAGATTTCGGGCACCACGACGACGGGCGACCTCGAGGCGTTGTCGACCGCGTTCACACTCAGTGACCCGGCCGCCACCACGACATCACTGCTCCCGACAGGCGTCACCGGCCCGACGACCATGGCACCGATCGCCCCCGCGTCTTCGACCACCAGCCCCGAAACGACCGTTCCCACAGCGACGACTTCGCCCCCTTCGACCACTGGCTAGTAGCGTCTCGCGGGTGAGCGATAACCCCATGCAGGCGAAAATCGAGGACCTCCGCAAGCGCAAGGAAGAGGCCCACAACGCGGGTTCCCCCCGTTCGGTCGAGCGGCAGCACGAAAAGGGCAAGCTGCTTGCCCGCGAGCGCATCGACTATCTCCTCGACCCGGGCTCGTTCCAGGAACTCGACCTCCTCGCCCGCCACCGCGCGCATGCCGCAGGCCTGGAAGAGCGCCCGTACACCGACGGCGTCATCACCGGCTGGGGCACCGTCGAAGGTCGCAAGGTGTTTCTCTTCGCGCAGGACTTCACCGTGTTCGGCGGCGCACTCGGCGAGGTCTTTGCCGAGAAGATCCACAAACTCATGGACCTCGCGCTGAAGGTCGGTGCTCCGGTCGTTGGCTTGAACGACGGCGCCGGCGCGCGCATCCAGGAAGGCGTCGTCTCGCTCGCCAGCTACGGCGGCATCTTTTACCGCAACGTTCTCTCGTCGGGCGTCATCCCGCAGATCTCGGTCATCCTCGGCCCGTGCGCCGGCGGCGCGGTGTACTCACCGGCAATGACCGACTTCATTTTCATGGTGCGCGAGAGCAGTCACATGTTCATCACCGGCCCCGACGTCGTGAAGACCGTGACCGGTGAGGACGTCACTCTCGAACAGCTCGGTGGCGCAATGAGCCATGCGTCGAAGTCGGGCGTTGCGACGTTCGTGTCGCAGGACGAAAAGGCCTGCCTCGACGACGTGCGCTACCTGCTCTCGATGCTTCCCCAGAACAACCTGGAAGACCCGCCGATGGTCGAGCCGACCGACGACCCCGCACGTGAATGCCCCATGCTGCGCGACATTCTCCCGGCGTCACCGAACCAGCCCTACGACATGAAGAAGGTCATTCGCGACGTCGTCGACGACGGCGAGTACTTCGAATACTTTCCGTTCTGGGCCAAGAGCATCACCTGTGGCTTCTCGCGTTTGAACGGCCAGGTCGTCGGCGTGGTCGGCAACCAGCCGATGGAGTTCGCCGGTGTTCTCGACATCGAGAGTTCGGAAAAAGCAGCGCGCTTCGTGCGTACCTGCGACGCCTTCAACATTCCGCTCATCACCTTCGTCGACGTTCCCGGGTTCCTCCCCGGCGTCAACCAGGAACACGACGGCATCATTCGTCACGGTGCCAAGTTGCTCTACGCGTACTGCGAATCCACCGTGCCTCGCATCCAGATCATCACGCGCAAGGCGTACGGCGGTGCGTACGTGGTCATGAACTCGAAGTCCATCGGTGCCGACCTTGCCTATGCCTGGCCCACCGCCGAACTGGCCGTCATGGGTCCGCAGGGTGCGGTCGAAATCGTGTACCGCCGCGAACTCCAACAAGCCGCCGATCCGGTGGCGCGCCGCGCCGAACTCGTCGCCGACTACACCGAGAAGTACGCCAACCCGTACAGCGCGGCCGAGCGTGGCTACGTCGACGACGTCATCGACCCGGCCGAAACGCGCATCAAGCTCATCAACGGCCTGCAAATGCTGCAGACCAAGCGCGAAGAGCTGCCCCGCCGCAAACACGGCAATATGCCGCTATGACACGGCAACATGCCGCTCTGATGCGGCGACGATGAACTCGTTTCCGCCGCCCGACCCACGCACGCGCATCGCGTGGCAGTACGCGGGGTTCTGGCCACGGTTCTTCGCTCGTCTCGGCGACACGGTGGTTGCAATCATCTACGCCTCTCCCGTCGTGGTCGGTGGCATCTTCCTCGTCGCTCTCGGCGTGCAGAACTGCGACACCACGAGCGACTCGATCACGTGCACGTCCGATCAGATCGAGTGGACCCCGATCGGTCTCGGCATCGCGGCTCTCGTCATCGGCCTGGTCATCGCACTCGTCGTGCCCATCCGCTGGATCGCCAGGGACGGTGCCGGCCCCGTGGCCCGCCGGCTGCGCGTACGGGTGGTGTGCCAACGCACCGCACAGCCCATCGGCACCGGCCGGTCGGTCGGTCGCGCCCTTGGATCCATCGTCTCCGGCTGGGTTTTCTATCTCGGCTATCTCTGGATGCTCTGGGATTCGGAAAACCAGACGTGGCACGACAAAATGGTGTCTTCGGTAGTGATTCGCGCATGACCCAGAACTTCTCCATTTCCCCCTCTCCCACAGAGGAAGAGGCCGCGGCCATCGTCGCGGCACTTTCGGCTGCGATGCCCTCCGGTGGCATGGTCGCTTCCCCGTTGCGCGACCGCCGCAGCGCGTGGAAGTTCAGTGGTCGTTGGTGGGCACGCCCGTCGACCGCACGCCGCGACCGGCCCTGGTTCTGAGCGGACAGGGTTCCGGGTAGCCAGGCCGCGATGTCACGGCTTCCTCTCGCCGACATCCGCGTCGTCGACATCTCGACGGTTCTCGCCGGGCCGAACTGCGCGCGCTATCTCGCCGACTACGGCGCCGACGTCATCAAGGTCGAACACCCCGACACCGGTGACTCGATGCGCAACATGGCCTGGCGCGACCCGCGTGACGGCACCGGTCTGTGGTGGAAGATGGTCAACCGCAACAAGCGCACCGTCGCACTCAATCTCAAGAACGACGCAGACCGCGATGTGCTGCTGTCGCTGCTCGACGATGCACACGTCCTCGTCGAAAACTTCAGACCGGGCACGCTTGAACGGCTTGGCCTCGGACCCGATGTGCTGCACGCGCGCAATCCGAAACTCGTCGTCACTCGCGTCACCGGTTTCGGCCAGGACGGACCGTACGCACAAAAGGCGGGGTTCGCCTCGATCGCCGAGGCGATGAGCGGACTGTCCGCCATCAGCGGCGAACCCGACCGCGGACCGCTCCTTCCGCCCATTGCGCTGACCGATGAAATCACCGGACTCGTCGCCGCGTTCGCCACGATGGTCGCACTGCACTCCGGCGAAGGCCAGGTCGTCGACGTGTCACTGCTCGAGAGCATCTTCCAGATGATGGGTCCGCTGCCCGCGCTTTATGCACTCACCGGCGAACAACAGGAACGTCTTGGTTCGGGCATTCCCTACACGGTGCCCCGCGGAACGTTTCAGTGCAGCGACGGCAAGTGGGTCGGCATCTCCACATCAAGTGATTCGGTCGCCACGCGCGTTCTCGACATTCTCGGAGTCGGCACCGACCCTCGATTCGCCACATTCAACCTTCGCGTCGAGCACCGTGACGAACTGAATTTCCTTCTCACGTCGTGGTGCGGCGAACGTACACAAGCGGAAGTGATTCGGGTCTTCGAAGAGGCGGACGCCGCGGTCGGGCCGGTGTACGACATGGCCGACATCGCCCGTGACCCGCACTTCGCTGCGCGTAGGATGATCGAACAAGTGGAGGGGACGCCCATGCAAGGGCTTGTGGCGCGACTTTCGAAAACACCGGGTGCACTCCGCTGGCAGGGTAAGTCGAAAGACGCCGACGGGAAGGACATTCGCGAACACGGTTGGGGGTAACAACATGGCCATGTCCCGCGGCGCGAAAACTCTCGCGCTCACCTCTACGGGCATCGCGCTTGTCTCTCTCGACGTCACGATTCTCAACGTGGCCTTCGGCTCGTTGCTCCGCGAGTTCGGCATGGATTCGCGCCGCGAACTCACGTGGCTCTTCTCGGGTTACAACATCGCCTACGCGGCAACCCTTCTCACCGCCGGCCGCCTCGCCGACGCGTACGGCCGCAAGAAGGCGTTCATCCGTGGTCTCGTCATCTTCGCCATCGGGTCGGCGCTGTGCGGTATCGCCCAGAACCCCGAGATGCTCATCGCATCGCGCGTTCTCCAGTCAATCGGTGGCGCCATTCTGTCGCCCGCATCGCTCGCCCTCGTTCTGCCCGAGTTTCCCGTCGAACGTCGCAGTGCGGCAATCGGCATCTGGGGGGCCGTCGGCGGATTGTCGGCCGCGCTCGGCCCGGTCATCGGCGGTTGGCTCATCGACATCGCCAACTGGCGCGCGGTGTTCTTCGTCAACGTCCCGGTCTGCCTGATCGCAGTCGCCATCGGAGCCCAATTCCTGCGCGAGAGCCTCGACGACTCGGCGAACAAACACGTCGACATCCCCGGTGCGATCCTCGCGGTGTTGAGCGTGGGTCTACTCGCACTTGCCATCGTGCAAAGCGACGAGTGGGGTTGGGCAACACCAACGACGATCGGAATTCTTCTCGGCTCCGCGCTATCCACCGTCGCATTCGTCGCCACGTGTCGACGCAGTGCGACCCCCGTCCTCGACCTGCGACTCCTCAAACTCCCCTTCGTCACCGCATCGACGATCGCGGGTCTGGTTTTTTCCGCGGGCTTCTTCGCGATGATCTTCGTGAACACACAATGGCTCCAGGCGGTGTGGGGCTACGGCGTCTTGAAGTCGGGGTGGGCCACCGTGCCCGGCCCTTTCATGGCGGCCCTCGTTGCCGCACCCGCGGGACGTGCCGCACAGCGATTCGGTCACGGAAAAGTGATCGGCCTCGGCTGTTTCATCTTTGCCACCTCGATGTTGATCATGAACATCGTCATGGTGAAGGAGCCGTCGTACTGGACGCATTTCTTCCCGTTCAACGTCATCAGCGGCTTCGGTATCGGCCTCAGCATCTCGACGTTTTCCAGCGCCGCGACGGCCTATCTCCCGCACACACGTTTCGCGATGGGCTCAGCGTTGTCGAACACCGCACGTCAGGTCGGTGCCGCACTCGGGTTGGCGATCGTCGGTTCACTTCTCACCGCGGCCGTGAAAGACAAGGACGTCGCACATGGCGTGCAACAGGGCTGGGTTTACGTGTCGATCACGATCTTCCTCGCTGGCATCGTGATGATTGCGCTCTTCCGCAAGCCGACCGCCGAACAGTTGGCAACTGCCGCGTCGTGATCGCCGTCGTCAGGCGGTGGCAACACCGACCGGACACGACACGCCCGTACCACCAAGACCGCAGTAACCGTTGGGGTTCTTCCCCAGGTACTGCTGGTGGTACGGCTCGGCATAGAAGTAGTCGCCGGCCGGAGCAATCTCGGTCGTGATCTCGCCGTATCCCGCCTTCGACAACAGCACCTGGTACGCATCGCGACTGGCGGTGGCTGCGGTGCGTTGCGCATCGTTCATCGTGTAGATCGCGCTGCGGTACTGCGTTCCCACGTCGTTGCCCTGGCGCATCCCCTGCGTCGGGTCGTGCGACTCCCAGAACACGGCGAGCAGCCGCGAGTACGACACGACCTTCGGGTCGAACACGACGAGCACGACTTCGGTGTGGCCGGTGAGCCCTGAACACACCTCCTCATATGCGGGGTTCGGTGTGTAGCCACCCGCGTAGCCGACGCTCGTCGACCACACTCCGTCGACTTGCCAGAACTTCCGCTCGGCACCCCAAAAACAGCCGAGTCCGAACACCGCGGTCTCGAAGCCGTCGGGCCACGGCCCGACGAGCGGGTTCCCGTTCACGAAATGGGCGGCCGGCACGGGCATCGTCTGGTCGGTCCGGCCGGGCAGCGCATCGGCCGGGGACACCATTTCGACCTTCTTGAAAAACATGACCGAGACCGTACCGTTCCCTGTGGCCCCGCCTGCGAGCCGACCTCTCACGTTTGGTAAGAAATCCACGTGCCCGTTCCCATGCCCGCGGTGTTCTTCGGTCACGGCAGCCCGATGAACACCCTCGAGAACAATGAATTCACCGCCGCCTGGGGCCAGTTCGGCGCGCTGTTCGCCACCGCCGAACACAACCGCGCAATGAACGACCTCGGCATCTACGCCGCCCCGAAGGCGATCCTCTGCGTGTCGGCCCACTGGGCACCCGTGTCGTCGGGCGCGGCTACGACGTCGAGCTCGTCGTATCTCCCCGGCGCGGCCAACGTCCCCGCCGGCGCAACCCTCGTGCAGTCGAGTGACAACCCGAAAATGATCCACGACTACTCCGGTTTTCCGCCCGAGCTGTCGCGGTTTCGTTATCCCGTTGCCGGAGCACCCGCCGTGGCATTGCGCGTGGCCGACTTGTTGCGGCCGATGTGCGCGCCACAACCGATCGCGCGCACAACCTCGTGGGGTGTCGACCACGGCACATGGTCGGTCCTCGCGCATGTCTTTCCCAATGCAAACATTCCGGTCGCACAATTGTCGATCGACCTCACGCGGTCTGCGGCGTGGCACATCGAAGCCGGTCGCCGGCTTGCAATCCTGCGGCTCGAAGGCGTGCTCGTCATGGGAACGGGAAACATCGTGCACAATCTCGGAGCCATCGACTGGTCGGTCGACGCCAAGGCACACCCGGCTGCGATCCGGTTCCACGACTACATCGTCGATGCAATCGAGCGCGACGACATCGATGCAATCGAACGCTGGCAGGAGCACCCCGACGCCACCTATGCGGCGCCGACTCCCGAGCACTTCTTGCCTCTTCTCTACGTTCTCGGCGCGCGCGCGAAGGGTGAGCGCGCCAAGACGATCACCGACGGTTACGTCTATTCGTCTCTCTCCATGTACTCGGTGCGGTTCGGCTGACACCCCGGCTTTGCCCATAGGGTGGGGCCATGGAAATCGAGATGGTCGTCGAAATCCCCCAGGGGTCGCGCAACAAGTACGAAATGGACCATGAAACGGGGGCGATCTGGCTCGATCGCACCCTGTTCACCGCCACGCAGTACCCCCTCGATTACGGGTTCTTTCCGCACACACTCGGAGAGGACGGAGATCCACTCGATGCGCTCATACTCCTCCCGCAGCCCACGTTCCCGGGCTGCCACGTGTGGGCGCGTCCCATCGGTGTGTTCTGGATGAAGGACGAAAAAGGTCCCGACGCAAAAGTGCTGTGTGTCCCCGCGCACGATGCTCGGTACGAAAAGTTCCGCGATCTGAACGATGCGCCCGATTTCCTTCTCGCTGAGATCGCCAACTTCTTCGAGGTCTACAAGCTCATCGAACCCGGCAAGGATTCCCAGATCGGTGGCTGGGCGGGTGTCGACGCGGCCGAAAAGGAGATCACGGCGGCTCTCGCCCGATACAAGAACTGACCCGAAAGGACGGTGCCCATGGCTCTCGTCTCGTTTCAAGACCGCACGTCGTTCGGCGAAGAGCTCGACCGGCTCGTCGTCGCCGGGCGCCTCACCCGCGCCGAAGCAGATGATTTGGAGATCGCTCCGCGGGTCTTCGTCCCCCTCCGCGAAGTGATCGGTTACCTCGGTGGTCTCGTCGTTCTCGTCGGCGTGGTCTGGACAACCAGCGCGGCACTACAGGATGCGTCGCCGATGTCGATTGCCGCGCTCCTCTACATCGCGGCAGCGATCGTCGTGTCACTTTCGTTCTGGATGCAGGTGCGGTTCTCGCGCGCCGACAACATCCTCGGCCGGCGTGGTGGCGAGGTGCTCGAGCTTCTGGGCTCCGGCGCTCTCGCCGCAGCAGTCGCAATCACCTTGAACGAACAGGGTCTGCGTGGCGAACACATCGCGCTGTGGATCGCCGCGCCGGGGCTGGTGTGGTCGTTCATTCGGCTCGAGCGATCGATGTTCGCCGCCACCATCGCATCCTGTGCCGCATGGATTGCCGTCATCGCCGCATCGGTCTCGCTGCTCGACGCCGGTGACACCTGGAGCGCCGTCATCTTCACCCTCGGCGGGTTCGTCTTGTTCGCATTTAGCCTGTCCGAGCCGCCGTTCTCCTTTGCACCACACTCGGTCGGCGTGCTCACCATGATCTTCGCCTCTAACGGAATCAACGGCGCCGACCGCAGTGCGTGGTTCACCCTCTTCCCGCTCGCGGTCGCGGGGCTGCTGTTTCTCTACGCAACCGCCGGCGCCCGCGTCGAGGTGCTTCTCGTCGCGGGCGTCGCCGTGACGGCCGACGTCGGCATTCTCGTGGGACGCGCGATCGACAGCGACGTCGTCAGTGGTTTGGTTGTCACCGCCGTCGGTGCATTGATGCTGGCTGCCAGCGTCTACACCGTCACTTCTTCACGACGATCGTCACCGACTTCGTCGTCTTCGGTGTCGATCCGAACTTCGCCGTCGTGACGCTCAACTGACACGTCGCTGCTCGTTGTGGTGCAGCAATTCGGGTGTTGTTGGCGTTCAGAGTGCAACCGCCGCGCACCTTCCACGTTGCAGCGCCACGCGAGGCGGGGCGCACAAAGGTTGTCGGCGAGGCAACTCGACCGATCTTCATCGATACGACGGGCGTTGCAGTCACCGAGAGCGCGCCGGTTGCAGCCGTCTCGCCCTTCAGCGCAACCGTCACTGTGTACTTCAGCGATGGGTCAAGGCCTCGAATCACGCACGAGTCGGTGTTCGACGTGCACGAACGCCCACCAGGCATGGCCGTTGCGGTGACGTAGGGCGAGCCCGCTGCTGCGGAGATGCCCCATGTGACGGTGAGCGAACGGTCCTCGCTCGGACGCGCCGAAGTGATGACCGGCTTGCTGGCCGTCACCGTCAGGCCATCGCCCGGCGGCAATGCGGCGAGCTGCTCTTTTTCCTGCTCCTCCACGAACCGGTCGCGAGCCAACCTCTCGACCGGCGGCAACGTCGCCTGCGGAGGCAACGTCACTTGAGAATTGGGTGCCAAGGTGGGGGGAGTTGGTTCCACGTCCATCGGAACGTCGAGAACGCCCGCCGCCGTGTAACGAGACACCTGAAAAAGACGGTCGTACAGAATCATTCCCACGTAGAGACGCCCCTGATCATCCAACGCAATCTGTGTCGGGGCGTCGACATCTTCGATCGTCAGGACACCTTTCGTCGCAAAGGTCGGGTCG
>JAGWWV010000095.1 GCA_018970175.1 Acidobacteriota bacterium | reverse complement strand
CCCACCGAAAAGACCCCGCTGCAGCGCCAACTCGACGGCCTCGCCCACCAACTCGTGTACCTCGCGGGCATCGTCGTTGCGCTGGTGATGATCACCAACATCGCCCGCGGTCAGGACTTCGGTGACGTTCTCCTCACCGCGGTCGCTCTCGCCGTGGCGTCGATTCCCGAGGGCCTACCCGCCGTCACCGTGGTGACCCTTGCCATCGGTGTCAGCCAACTTGCCGCGCGCAACGCGATCATCAAACGTTTGGCTGCCGTCGAAACACTGGGTTGCACCAGCGTCATCTGCAGCGACAAGACCGGCACGCTCACCCTCAACCAGATGACCGCGACGAAGTTCCTCTTCGAGGGTCGCCTCTACGACGTCACCGGCAGTGGCTACTCATCGAACGGCAACGTCGAGGGCCTCAGCGCGTCAACCTCCGACACGCTTGCCACCAGCGCGCGCGGGCTCGCCCTCTGCGCCGATGCCGTCGTCCACCATGGCGACGGAAGCGACGACCTCGTCGGTGATCCCACCGAAGGTGCCCTCGTCGTGTTGGCCGAAAAGCTGGGCGTCAACCTCGCCCAGGTGCGCAGCGAATACCCGCGTATCGCAGAAGTGCCATTCGATTCGGCGACGAAGTACATGGCGACGGTGCACCGCTTCCCCATCCCGTCAGGGTCAGACCTCGTGCGCATCTACGTGAAGGGCGCCCCCGACGTTGTGATGTCACGTTGCAGCCAGGTGCTCGTTCCCCACGACACTGCGTCGATGGCAACAAGCCGCGCCGGCCTCGACGGGCACTACGACGCCATGGCCGCCGACGGCCTGCGCGTTCTTGCTCTCGCCGTGCGGCAGCTCCCCAATGCCGAATGGCAGGAGTTCATCGACGGTGGCGGAAAGGTCGAGGACCTGCTCACCGACCTCACTCTTCTCACGCTCGTCGGCATCGTCGACCCGCCCCGCCCCGAGGCAAAGCTCGCCATCGAAGAAGCCCACAGCGCCGGCATCGCGGTCAAGATGATCACGGGCGACCACGCCGTCACCGCCGCCAGCATCGGCAAGCAACTCGGCATCGGTGGCCGCGCCGTCACGGGCGCCGATATCGAGCGCATGACCGACGACGAACTGCGCGACCAAATCGACGACATCGGTGTCTTCGCCCGCGTAGCACCCGAGCACAAGATGCGCCTCGTCGGTCTGCTTCAGTCGAAGAAGCGCGTCGTCGCCATGACCGGCGACGGCGTCAACGACGCACCGGCGCTGAAGAAGTCAGACATGGGCGTTGCGATGGGAATCACCGGCACCGAGGTGTCGAAGGAAGCCGCCACCATGGTGCTCACCGACGACAACTTCGCCACCATCGTGAAGGCCGTGCGTCAAGGCCGGGCGATCTACCACAACATCGTTTCGTTCGTCCGCTTCCAGTTGTCGACCGCAATCGGCTTCTCCGCCCTGTTCCTCATTGCATCGATCTTCGGCATCGCCGACGGCAAGCCCTTCGCCGCCATCGCGATTCTCTGGGTCAACATCATCATGGACGGCCCACCCGCCATGGCCCTTGCGTTCGACAAGCCCACGGCGAACGTGATGCAACAGCCACCCCGGCCCATGAGCGAACCCATCCTCACCAAGCGCCGCTGGTCCGCGGTCATCACTTCGGCCATCGTCATGGCGGTCGGAACCCTGATCGTGCTGCAGGCCGCCCCGGGCGAGCCCAACTACGACAAGGCGTCGGTTGCCGGAACCATGGCGTTCTGCACGTTCGTCTACTTCCAGTTCTTCAACATCTTGAACGCGCGCAACGAGACACACAGCGTCTTCAACCGCCGCACCTTCTCGAACTGGAGACTGTGGGCCGCGCTCGGCATGTCGGGCTTCTTCCAGGTGCTCCTCACCGTGGTCGGCCCCCTGCAGGACCTCTTCAACGTGGTGTCGATTTCCCTCGGCCAGTGGCTCATCTGCGCCGCAGTCGCCACCAGCGTGGTGTTCGTCGAAGAGGCCCGCAAACTCGTGGTCCGCAGCCTGAAGTAAGGCGCCACACCCCCGTTGCAACATGGCGGCATGTACGTCGTCACCTCCCTCGCCTTTCACGCCCTTGTCACTGCCACGGCTGTCCTCATCGGGTGGTCCACCGAGGTTCGGGGCATCGTCCGAACGCGGGCGAATTTGGTGGCGGCTTGCCGTGCCGACGGCACCGACCATCACATCGCCTTCGAAATTGCCGGGGTCGACCGCGATGGTGTCGAACGGCGTCTCATCGCAGCGGGGTGCACCGCCGCTCTCATCAACGCGGTCGCGTTCTTTCCGGGCCAGTTGGTTGCGGGTGAATTCCGCGACGCGTTCGGGTGGTCACTCGACATGAAGACCCGCTTCGGCGCGCTCGTTGGTCTGGCGACGACCGTCGTTTGGTCGGGACTACGGGTTCGCCGCGGAACGCCGGCGTCTGCCACCATGTAACCCGATGTCAGACAAGATCATCCGTGCAGCAGGCGGCGTCGTGTGGCGCTGGAGCGGTCCGGGTTCGGCCGAACTGTTGCTGGTACACCGCCCGGGCGAGGGCTACGACGATTGGACCTTCCCCAAAGGGAAGCGCGACGACGCCGACTCGAGCGAAGAAGACTGCGCCGTCCGCGAGGTCTTCGAGGAAACCGGCCTCCACTGCAGGCTCGGACACGAAATCGCACGTGTGTCGTACATCGACAGAAAAGGCCGCCCCAAGCGGGTGCGTTACTGGACGATGACGGTGGCGAGCGGCACGCACACGCCGAACAACGAAGTCGACAAGGTCGAGTGGTTGTCGGTCGACAAGGTGCGCAAGCGCCTCACCTACCCGCGCGACTTGCTGGTGGTCGACTGCTTCGAGCAGTACCTGAAGTCGGGCCTCACCGAATAGTCACTGGAAAGCGGCGTAGCCCGACTTTTCCAGTTCGTCGGCCAGTTCGGGACCACCCGACTTCACGATCTTCCCCGCGGCGAGAATGTGGACGAAGTCGGGCTTCAGCTCTTCGAGCAGACGCGCGTAGTGGGTGATCACGAGCACACCGAGATTGTCCTCGGTGGTGGCCGCTTCGACGCGGCGGGCGCAGTCGCGCAGGGCGTCGATGTCGAGGCCCGAGTCGAGTTCATCGAGAATTGCGAACTTGGGCTTGAGAAGCGACAGCTGCAGTGTTTCATTGCGCTTCTTTTCCCCGCCCGACAGATCGACGTTCAGCGAGCGGGCGACGAGGTCGGTGCTGAAGTTGATGCGACCCGCTTCTTTGGCAATCAGCGAGTCGAGTTCCTTGGTGTCGCGGCCGCGGGTGACGAACGCTTCGCGCATGACCTCGTCGATGTGAACACCAGGCACTTCGGTTGGGTACTGCATGACGAGATGGAGGCCGGCGAGGGCACGCTCCCATGCGGGCTTGCCCAGCAACTCGTCACCGTCGATGGCGACCGAACCCGAGATGGCGTCGTAACCGGGCTTGCCCATGATGACGCCCGACATCGTTGACTTGCCGGCCCCGTTCGGCCCCATGATGGCGTGCACTTCGCCGGACTTCACGGTGAGGTTGATGCCGTTCAGAATCTGCTTGCC
>JAGWWV010000094.1 GCA_018970175.1 Acidobacteriota bacterium | reverse complement strand
GGTCGCGAGAACGGCTGCTACGTCAGCGTCGGCACGCTCGCCGACGACGGCGACGAAACGCAGACCGGTTTCGGTTTCTCGGTCGGGCGTTCGCCCGCCGAGTTCGACCTGCCGCGCGCCGCGCGCGAGGCGGCCGACCGCGCAACGCGGCTACTCGGCGCCACCAAGCCACAGTCGAAGCGAACCACCGTCGTGCTCGACCCGTACGTCACCGCGCAGTTCTTGCGGGTGCTGTCGGGAAGTTTCAGCGGTGAGAACGTGCAGAAGGGCCGCAGTTTCTTCGCCGAGCGCATGGGTGAAGCCGTCGCCAACCCGATCATCACCCTCATCGACGACCCCACGAATCCGCTTGCCTACAGCGCCACGGAACTCGACGGCGAAGGACTCGCTGCACGGCGCAACGTGCTCATCGAAAACGGCGTGCTGAAGACGTTTCTCCATTCGTCGTACAGCGCGCGTCGCGGCAACACCAAGAGCACCGGCAACGCCGTGCGTTCGGGCGGTACGCCCGGCGTCAGTTGTCTCGCCATGCAGCTCACGCCCGGCACGGCCACGCAAGACGAACTCATCGCCAACGTGGACGACGGCGTTCTCGTTCAAATGGTGCAGGGTCTTCACAGCGGTGTGAACCCCATCTCGGGCGACTTCTCAACCGGTGCATCGGGTCTTGCCATCGCCAACGGCAAGGTGGGTGCTCCGGTGCGCGAATTCACCATCGCTTCGACCCTGCAGAAGATGCTCCTCGACGTCGTGGCCATCGGCGGCGACGTGGAATGGCTTCCCATGTCGGCCACGGGCGTCAGCCTGGTCATCCGCGACGTGACCCTCAGCGGCAGTTAGGTCACGTCCGGACGAAGGCCAACAGAGGTTCCAGATCGCCGCGGTCGGCGGCGCGAAGCGCCGAGATGTATGCCGAACGAGTTGCCGACGCTTCGACCAATGACGTACCGCCCCACGTGAATCGCGGCGCACCCACCGACTCCATGACGAGGTCGGTCGCAAAACGCCCATGGCGTCCGTTGCCGTTCACGAACGGGTGAATTGCAACAAGTGTGAAGTGAAACCGGCACCCCGCTTCGTCGACGGGCATGCCACCGTCGAACCAAAGTTTCGCCGACTCACACAGGTCACGCACACGAACGGAAATCTCTCGCGGATCGCAGCCGATGTTCTTCTCCGTCGTTCGATACTTGCCCGCCCATGTCCACACGTCGCCGAACATCGCTTTGTGAAGGCGACGCAAGATGAGGTCATCGAGAAGTTGGGATGTCGACATTGACGTCCAGCGCGGATCACCCATTGCAGAGGCGATGTGGGTCAACTCGATGAGATTCAGCTCGTTCCGCAATGGTGTTGGTCGAATGCGTAGGCCGATCAGCTCATCGTCGGTGAGCAATGTTGAAGTGTCATCGTTCTGTGTCATCCCATAAACCAGGCTTGTCTATGCGACCGGCGGTCATCTCAGAGAGCAATTTCTGAAGTGACTCATCGCTGGGTTTTTGGTCCTCCAGCAGCATTGTGTGCGTTGCCCTGCTCATCAGCGCTGCTGCCCGCTTGCGGGCCTGCTCGATCACCATGTCTTCCAAGGGACGACGCGGCACAAGGACATAGTGCAGTTCGCAGTCCATCGCCTCGGCAGCACGGTGCAGGGTGTCGAGTTGGATGGTGGCGGCGCATTCGCTGGCCTCGAGGCGCGCGACGGTCGACTCGGCAACACGCATTCGCTTGGCAAGGTCGCGTCGGGTCATGCCCAGCGACTGGCGGATGGTGGCAACCCAACCTGGCTGGGGACGATCGAACAGGGGTGCGACGTCGGCAAGCGTCGGGCGACGCGAATCAATCAATTGCCGTGTGTACTGACGGTCTTGCGGAGTGACGACCTTGGGCATGAGCGCTCCTTAACTTGTACTGCAGTGCATGAACCTGACACCTGATCAAGCATTTTAATGCAAGATAGAGGACAATCGGTCGGCACGAACCAGAGCTGCTGAAGAAATGCGGCCGAGCCGGGCGTTTACGAGGCGGGGGTGGCTGCCGGCGCGGCAGGGGTCGACGGCGCGGCAGGAGCCGGCGTCGATGATTCCGAGGAGGAACCGGACGACGTCGACGACGCCGAGCCCGAGCCCTTGGAATCGGTCTTGTAGAAACCGCCACCCTTGAAGGTAACGCCCACGGGCTGGAACACCTTCTTCACGGGACGCACGGTGCCGTCGGTGGGGTGCTTGGCCTCGGTCAGGGCGTCGTCGGTGAAAGCCTGCTGAATCTCAATGGTTTCACCGGTCTCGATGAACTTGTAGACGTACGTAGGCATAACGAGGCGAAAGGGTATCGCCCAACCGCGACCTAGCGCCTCTCGAAGCCACCCTCTTCCGACTCGACCAGGCCGTACTCATCGACCCGCACCTCGACGAGGGTTCTCGGCGCGGGCGGATCCCCCGCGTCGAGCGTGGTGTAGCGCCAGAACCGTTCGCCGAGTCGCTCGAACACCAAGGTGCGCGGCACGATCGACAGTGTCTCGGTGTCGATGACCGCCGTCTTCACCTCGGCCCCGTGGCCGACCTGCAGGGGCAACTGCCGCATGCCGATGCAGTGCGTGATCGGCGTGCCCACCACGGCCACCAATCGGCAGCCGTCGAGGTCGGTGCGGTGCGCCCCGTTCACTTCGCCCCAGCGTCCGGCACCGTCGGTCGCCAGCCAGAGATCGGGCTGCTCGAGGTCGCGGAACAAAATCACCTGCTGGATGTGCCACTGAGCACCGACGCGCATCACCACTTGCGACCTCTGCGGGCCGAGCATGCAGTTGATAGTCCAGCCTTCGTTCTCCCAGCGGAACTCGGCGGTCGTTTCGCCCTCCGGGGACGCCCAAACCACGTCCAAGCCATCGGCCGGAAGCGCGCGATACATCATGACGCGCTCATCCTCGCACAGGGCCCGATTCCCACCGTTACCGTTGGCGTCGTGATCGCCCGCACCGACGCCCAAGCAACGGTGCTCGCCGCCGTCGAACGACTCGACTCTGTCGTCGTTGCGCGGGACGACTCCTACGGCTGCGTCATTGCAGCGAACGTCGTGGCCGAAGAAGACGTTCCCCCCTTCGCCAACTCCGCCGTCGACGGATACGCCGTCACACTTGCCGACATGGCGACAGGCGCAGCAGAGCTCGCGGTGTCGGGAACAATCGCGGCCGGCGACGCACCCGAACCCGCAGTCACGCCCGGCCACGCCGTGCGCATCATGACCGGCGCGCCGGTGCCCGTCGGTGCCGAAGCAATCGTCATGGTCGAAGACTCACAACGCATCGGTGACGACCGCGTGAAGCTGACAGCAAAGGTCGAAGCCAACCAGGCCATTCGTCCCGCCGGCGACGACGTCAAGCGTGGCGACGTCGTTTTCATGCCCGGTGATGTCGTCACGCCCGCGGCCATCGGAACCCTGGCCGGCATGAACGTGCAATCACTCACCGTCACGCGCCGTCCCACCGTCGCCGTTCTCTCCACCGGTGACGAACTCGTCGACGATGGCGGGCCACTTGGTCCCGGACAAATTCGCGAAAGCAACAAGACGATGCTCGTGCGTCTCGTCACCGAGGCAGGCTGCGACGTCGCCGACTACGGCATCGTGCGCGACGACGATGCCGAACTGGAAGAAGTGTTGCGCCATGCTTCGCAGCACTGCGACGCCATCGTCACCAGCGGCGGAGTCAGCATGGGCGACTACGACGTGGTGAAGGCCGTGCTCGGCCGCATCGCCGACATGCGCTGGATGCAGATCGCGATCAAACCCGCCAAACCATTTGCATTCGGAAAGCTGAACGGCACGCCCATCTTCGGCCTGCCCGGCAACCCCGTCTCGTCGTTCGTCAGCTTCGAGCTTTTCGCCCGCCCCGCCCTGCGCAAGATGGCCGGGCACTCACAACCACAGCGTCCCCTTGTCAACGTCACCGCGGCAGCAGCCTTCAAGCGCAAGCCCGACGGCAAGGAACACTTTGCCCGCGCCGTTGTCGGTGCCACCAACGGAAACCTCACCG
>JAGWWV010000030.1 GCA_018970175.1 Acidobacteriota bacterium | reverse complement strand
ACGGCGATGACGGCGGTCTTGTCCATCTTGTTGGACACGACCACGCCTTCGCGCACCTTTCGTGCGTTGCGCTCTTCGGTGGTTGCTTCGGTCATTGTGATCATTTACTCCCCTGCTCCGGCGGCAGCGATTTCGCGCTGACGGATGAGCGTGTTGAGACGTGCGATGCGACGACGAACCTTCATCAGTTCGCTCGTCCTGTCGAGTTGGCCGGTCGCGTGGCGGAAGCGGAGGTTCAGCGCCTCCTGCTTCGATGCACGAAGTTCGGCGACGAGACCCGCGATGTCGAGATCGCGCAGTTGGTCGGTGTTCTTTGCCATGACTAGATCGCCTCCTCGCGGGTGATGATGCGGGCCTTGATCGGCAGCTTCTGCACCGCGCGCGACAGCGCTTCGCGAGCGGTCTGCTCGCTGGGGTACGAAAGCTCGAACAGGACACGTCCCGGCTTCACGACGGCCACCCAGAATTCGGGGTTGCCCTTGCCCGAACCCATGCGGGTCTCGGCGGGCTTCTTCGTGACGGGCTTGTCGGGGAACACGTTGATCCACACCTTGCCGCCGCGCTTGATGTGGCGCGTCATGGCAATACGAGCAGCTTCGATCTGACGCGCGGTCAGCCAACCCGGCTCGAGTGCCTGGATTCCGTATTCACCGAAGGCCAACTCGGTGGCACCCTTGGAGTGTCCTCCGGTGCGGCCGCGATGGTGCTTGCGGTGCTTGATCTTGCGGGGCATCAACATTGCTGATCAGTCCTCCGACCCGCGGAAGTGCGGTGTCTCGTGGGCATCGTGGATGCGACGCTCGATGTCTTCTTCCTCCGCGAGAAGGCGTTCGAACTCGGGGTCTGCTTCCTTGATGAGTGGTGCAACTTCGACATCCGGCTCGGCAACCTTTGGTCCGGCGCTTGAGACGACCTTGCGGCCGACCTGCGACTGGCCCGAGGTTTCGCCGACGGCCATCGCCGCTTCGCGCGTGATCTTGTCGTCGCTTTGTGCCTTGTACGGGAGAATGTCGCCCTTGTACAGCCACACCTTGACGCCGATGCGTCCCGACGAGGTGCGTGCCTCGCGGAAGCCGTAATCGATGTCGGCGCGCAGCGTGTGCAGCGGCACGCGGCCTTCGCGGTACCACTCGGTGCGGCTCATTTCGGCGCCGCCAAGACGACCCGAACACTGAATACGAATGCCGAGCGCACCGTTCTTCTGTGCGTTCTGCACGGCGCGCTTCATGGCGCGGCGGAACGCGATGCGGTTGACGAGCTGGTCGGCCACACCTTGTGCGACGAGTGCGGCGTCGAGTTCAGCGGTCTTGATTTCGACGATGTTCAGCTGAACCTTCTGGTTGCCGGTGATACGGGTGAGACCGGCGCGCAGTTCGTCGGCCTTTGCACCCTTGCGGCCGATCACGATGCCCGGACGTGCAGTGTGAACGTCGATACGGAGCTTGTCACGGGTGCGCTCGACTTCGATGCGCGACACGGCACCATCGGAGAGTGCCCCCATGAGGTAATCGCGGATCTTCCAGTCCTCGGTGAGGTATTCCTTGTACTCGCGCGTGCTGAACCAGCGGCTCTTCCAGTCGGTGGTGACTCCGAGACGGAAGCCGTAGGGGTTGACTTTCTGGCCCATCAGTTCTCCTCACCGTTCGTGTCGGTGTCGTTCTTGTCTGTCGTCGGGGCAGCGTCGGCATCGGCGGTGGCTGCCGCGGCGCGCTGACGGCTGCGCTCGACACGCGCACGACGTGCGGCGGTTGCCGGCGTGACACCACGGGATGCGTTCTTGGTTTGGAACACCGCGAGGCGCCTGTCGTCCATCGGAGCGACAACCACGGTGATGTGGCAGGTGCGCTTGTTGATGCGACCCGCACGGCCCTTGGCACGCGGACGGAAACGCTTGAGTGTCGGGCCCTCGTCGGCGAAGCATGCCTTCACGAAGAGCGTCTCGGGATCGAGCTCGTCGTTGTGCTCGGCGTTCGCGATGGCCGAGGCCAGCACCTTGCGGATCACGTCGGCCGCATCGCGTGGCGTGAACTTCAGGATCTCGTCGGCGGTCTGAACATCCTTGTCGCGGATGAGGTCGAGAATTGGGCGTGCCTTCGAAGCCGACATGCGCACCCAGCGCGCGACGGCTTTCGAACCGGTCTTTTCGCCGGCGTTGAAGGAACGCTCGTTGAGCTTTGGACCGGTCATTACTTGCCCTTCACGTTCTTTTCCTGGCCGGAGTGGAACTTGAAGGTCCGCGTCGGTGCGAATTCACCGAGCTTGTGACCGACCATCGACTCCGAGATGTACACGGGGATGTGCTTGCGACCGTCGTGGATGGCGATCGTGTGTCCGACCATGTCGGGGATGATCGTCGAACGACGCGACCAGGTCTTGATGACCTTGCGATCGGTGTCTGCGTTGGCGACGTCTACCTTCTTCAACAGGTGCTCGTCGACGAACGCGCCCTTCTTCAGGCTGCGGGACATTTCTTCTTACCTCCGACCCTTGCCGCCACGGCGGCGACGAACGATGAGTTGCTGCGATGCCTTGTTGGTGTTGCGCGTGCGCTTTTCGGGCTTGCCCCACGGCGACACGGCGGGACGTCCACCCGAGGTCTTGCCTTCGCCGCCACCGAGCGGGTGGTCGACGGGGTTCATAGCGACGCCGCGGCTCTGCGGGCGAACACCCTTCCAGCGGTTACGTCCGGCCTTGCCGATCTTCATGAGTTCGTGCTCGGAGTTGCCAACTTCGCCGACGGTTGCACGGCAATCGATGAGGACGCGGCGCATTTCGCTCGACGGCATGCGCAAGGTGGCGAAGTCGCCTTCCTTGGCGACGAGTTGCACGGCCATTCCGGCCGAGCGACCGATCTTGCCACCCTGGCCCGGGCGCAGTTCGACGTTGTGGACCGTTGTACCGACCGGGATGTAGCGCAGCGGAAGCGCGTTGCCCGGCTTGATGTCGGCACCCTGGCCCGACTCGACGCGATCGCCGACTTCGAGACCCTTCGGGGCGAGGATGTATGCCTTCTCGCCGTCGAGGTAGTGGAGAAGTGCGATGCGGCAGGTGCGGTTCGGGTCGTACTCGATGGCGACGACCTTTGCGGCAACCGAATCTTTGTTGCGCTTGAAATCGATGACGCGGTACTGACGCTTGTGTCCACCACCGCGGTGACGGGACGTCTTGCGACCGTATGCGTTGCGGCCACCGGTGCGGGGGCGCGGCGCGAGGAGAGTCTTTTCCGGCGTCGACTTCGTGATTTCGGAGAAGTCGGAAACGGTCTGGAAACGACGACCTGCGCTAGTGGGCTTCCGTTTGCGAATTGCCATGACGTGGTGCTCTGTTCTCTCGGTTCTTCTCGGTCAGCTCTCGAACAAAGGAATCTCGTTGCCGGAAGCCAACGTGACGAGGGCGCGCTTGGTGTCCTTGCGGGCACCGAGACGGTTCGATCCGCGCGTGCGGCGAACCTTGCCCTTGCGGTTCATCGTGTTGACCTTGGTGACCTTCACGCCCCAGATCGCCTCGACTGCGTCGTGGATCTCGGGCTTGGTTGCGGCCGGGTTGACTTCGAAGGTGTAGACGCCCTGTTCGATGAGGGCGTACGACTTCTCCGACACGATCGGCTTCAGGATGATGTCGCGGGGGTCTTTCATCACTCGCCGTCCTTTTCGGTGGGAAGGGTCGACTTCGTGAAGACGACCCACTCGTTGCACAGCACGTCGTAGGCGTTCAGTTCTGCCTGCGTGATGACCTGTGCATCGTGGAGATTGCGGAAGCTCTTTGCGACGTTTGCATCGTTCGCACCGACGACAACGAGCACCGAACCGCTGACGCCGAGCGCCTTCAAAGCGGCAGACGCCGACTTCGTGCTGGGCTCGGTGAACGACCAATCGTCGACGACGACGACGCGGCTTTCGTTCACGCGATCCGACAGTGCCGACGCGAGCGCGAGCTTGATCATCTTCTTCGGGGTGCGCTGGCCGTACTTGCGGGGCTTGGGTCCGAGAGCAACGGCGCCACCGCTGTAGTGCGGTGCGCGGGTCGAGCCCTGACGTGCGCCGCCGGTGCCCTTCTGCTTGAACGGCTTCTTGCCACCACCCGACACTTCGGAACGGGTCTTCGTGCTCTGCGTACCTGCGCGACGGTGCGCGAGTTGCGCCGTCACAACTTGGTGCATCACCGGAACGTTCGGCTGCACACCGAAGACCGACGCTGCGAGTTCGACATTGCCGGAGTCTTTGCCGGCCGCTGTTTTCACGGTTACCGAGGGCATGTGATCACTTCGCCTTCACTGCATTACGGACGATGACGACGCCACCATTCGGGCCGGGCACGGAACCCTTGACGAGCAAGAGACCACGTTCGAGGTCGGCCTGAACCACTTCGAGGTTCAGGGTCGTGACCTGCTCGTGTCCCATGTGGCCCGCCATCTTCAGGCCCTTGAACACGCGGCCGGGGAAAGAACACGAACCAATGGAGCCCGGCGCACGGTGGTGCTTGTGGTTGCCGTGGCTGGCGCCCTGACCACCGAAGTTGTGACGCTTCATGGTTCCGGCGAAGCCCTTGCCGCGGCTGATTGCGGTGACATCGACGCGTTCGCCGGCGATCATCGTTTCCACGGTGATCTCTTGGCCAACTTCGAATCCGTCGACGCTGTCGAGTCGCAACTCGACGAGACGACGACCCGGTGTCACGCCGGCCTTCGCGAAGTGACCGGCCTGCGGCTTGGTCATCTTCTTCGCATCTTTCTGGCCGTACGTGACCTGGACGGCGCTGTAGCCGTCGCGCTCACCGGTCTTCACCTGGACAACACGCGCTGGTTCAACGCGCAGCACGGTGACGGGGATGACGCGCTGGTCGTCGCCCCACACCTGTGTCATGCCGACCTTTTCGCCGACGATCGCTTTTTGTGCCATGACGGCAACCCTTTTTCTCGAAGTACTGATGTGTCTTATTCACGCAAATGCTCCGTGCGGCACGGCCGACGGAGCACTGAGTTCGGTTGTGCCGTGAGGTTCCCGTTGCCGGGCGCACACGGACGTCGATTGGACGCTCCCTTTGGGGTGACCCCCGCTGGGCAGAGAACAGACACTATCGGCGCCCCACCCCACTTCCCCCAAGGTTCTCGGTGTGAAAAGACCCGCTTTTCGCTACCGAATGCACCCGAAACATGGGCTAGTCGAGATCAATCACGGGAAATCTGGCCTCGTCGGGGTGGTCCCCGGGGGACAGACCCTCGTCAGGGAAGGGAGGCGACGTGGTCCACGGCCGGTGGGCCCAGCGCATGTCGTCCCCCAGATATCGGAAGCTCACCACCCGCCGCCGCCCAGGGTGGTCTTGGGTGCCGGGGGCGGCGTGGAGGGTCCGAAAGTGGAACGCGACCAGGTCTCCCGGCTCGACCGGGCAGGCCCGAACTCGCGGATCCGCCCACCAACGGGCTGGATCACCCATCAGTCGGAAACCTTGTGCATTTGTGACGTAGGGAGAGTCGTCCTTGAACCGGTTCGGAATGAACCGCTCCCCCGTCGCGTGACTACCCGCGAGACACCTCAAGGCAATCGACTCGGGGGTGGGGTCAAGAGGAACCCACAGGCTGACATTGTCAAAGCCATCGACCCCGTAATAGGGGTCGTCGTGGTGCCACGGGGTCGGGGTCGCGGTTCCGGGCTCCTTGACGAGCACGTGCTCGTGGAAGAACCTCGGTCTGCGGGTCCCCATCAATGCGCCGGCGACCCGTGGAAGCGGTCCGACCAAGGCTGCGTCACGGAACTCGGGGATGCGGTCCCAACTGACGTAGTCGTCGAAGAATCTGCCGCCCGCATCCTTGGGTGTGTAGTCGTTCATCCACTGGCTTGGATTCGCCATGTTGACGGCGACACCGCGAGCCAGGTCATTGAGCAATTCCGCTGGCACGACGTTGCGGAGCACGACGAACCCATCGCGACGGTACGAAGCGACGTCTTCCTCACTCACGAGAACTCTCACGTGGTCAGGCTATTCCCACACATCCACGTTCTCGGTGCGCGGTGTAGCAATAAGCGGGTCTTTTCACACCGAGAACCCTGGGATTCTCGGCGCGAATCTTGTCGAAAGCTACACCTGGTGGCGCCGAGAACCCACTCAGTCGTTGGAGGTGTCGCGCTCGACCAGCGTGGCCGACACGTTGATCGTCTTGCCGCCACGCTCGAGTTTGATCTTGATCGTGTCACCGGGTTGCGCATCGCGCACGAGCGCAATCATTCCGGTGCGGCCGGTGATCGGTACACCGTTGATGGCAAGGATGACGTCGCCCTCTTTGACGCCCGCCTTCGACGCAGGTGAGTCGTTTTCCACGTTCGCAATGACCGCACCCTGACCACCGTCACTGCGATCCGTGAGACCCACACCGAGGAAACCCTGCTTGCGTTCGACACCGTTTGCCTGGTCACGCAACGTCGTGATGACACGCAGCACTTCCTCGGTCGAAATCGCAAAGCCAATGTTGTTGGCGGCCGTTCCCATGTCGCTGCGCGCGACAGCCGTATTGATGCCGATCACTTGGGCCTTGTCGTTCACCAACGGACCGCCCGAGTTCCCCGACGAAATCGCTGCGTCGGTTTGGATGAGGCGGTCGAGCGCACCGCTCTCTGTTGTGATCGTGCGACCGAGCGCCGACACGATTCCCGACGTGACGCTCGGCCCGCCGTCGAGGTTCAGCGCGTAACCAATCGCAACAACCGGGTCACCCAGCCGCACCTTCTTAGAGTCCGCAAACACAGCCGCAGTCAGGCCGGTCGCGTTGATCTTCACGAGCGCGAGATCGTTCTGCGGGTCGGCCGCAAGGACGGTGCCGCGACGGGGCTCGGTCTCGTTCATCAGACGAACCTGAACGGTGTCGGCACCCTCGACAACGTGGGCGTTCGTCAGGATCTCACCGTTCGAGTTGATGATGACTCCGGTGCCGACCGACTCGCCCTCACCGAACTGACTCTCTGTGTTCGCGGTGAGCGTCACGACACTCGGCGCGACTGCGAGAGCGATCTTGCCGATCGCCGTGCTCGCTTCGTTGACGTTTTCACCCTCCGTCTCGGGGGCGGTCACCACGGTTCCCGAGGTGACCATGTCGTCACCCTCCCGGGTGGCGAGAACCCCGATCGCCGCACCACCGAGTGCGGAAACGGCGGAAACGAGCGCAAGGGCGACGACGCCAAGGCCACGGCGTCGGGGGCGCTCGGCGCCGGAACCCTGCGCCCCCGACGATGCGGGGGGCGTCGGCGGAGCAGGCGGAGGAGGAGGCAGTGGTGACTGGGTTGCGATCGGCGTCCAGCGTGGCTCGATGGTCGGGATCGTTTCGTTCGGGTTCGAATCGTTCCAGATGCTCATGAATGTGTTCTACAACGCAAAGGGCCGACGCTGCACGCGCCGGCCCTAAGAAGTTCCTAAGAAATCTTGGTTCTTGGACGAACCAATCAGTTCGACTGGATCTTGATCTCGATGTCGACACCCGCCGGCAGCTCGATGCGCTGCAGGCTGTCGATCGTTTTCGCGTTCGGGTCGACGATGTCGATGAGCCGCTTGTGAATGCGCATCTCGAAGTGCTCGCGAGAGTCCTTGTCGACGTGCGGTCCACGGATGACCGTGAAGCGGTGCTTGTCGGTCGGCAGCGGGATCGGACCACGGATCGACGCGTTGGTACGCGTCACCGTCTCGACGATTTTGCGCGTCGACTGGTCGATGATCTCGTGGTCGAACGCCTTGAGACGGATGCGAATGCTTTGTGCCATGGTCCTTCTACATCCCTACTTGATGATCTTCGTGACGCGGCCCGCACCCACCGTACGACCACCCTCACGAATAGCGAAACGCAAACCCTCGTCCATCGCGATCGGCTTACCCAACTCAACCTTCATCGTCACATTGTCACCAGGCATCACCATCTCCGTACCCGACGGCAACTGCACCGTCCCGGTCACGTCCGTCGTACGGAAAAAGAACTGCGGACGATAATTGTTGAAGAACGGCTTGTGACGACCACCCTCTTCCTTGGTCAACACATACACCTGACCCTCGAACTCGGTATGCGGAGTGATCGAACCAGGCGCACACAACACCTGACCACGCTCAACATCCTCCTTCTTCGTGCCACGAAGAAGCGCACCAATGTTGTCGCCAGCCTGACCCTCGTCCAACAACTTGCGGAACATCTCCACACCCGTGCACGTCGTCTTCTGCGTGTCACGCAAACCAACGATCTCGATTTCGTCACCGGTGTGAACACGACCCTGCTCAACCTTGCCGGTCACGACCGTGCCACGACCAGTGATCGTGAACACGTCCTCGATCGGCATCAAGAACGGCTTGTCCAACTCACGCTGCGGCTCGGGAATCTTCGTGTCACACGCAGCCATCAACTCCATCACCTTGTCCTGCCACGCCGAATCACCCTCAAGAGCCTTGAGAGCCGACACACGAACAACCGGAGCATCATCACCGGGGAACTCGTACTCGTTCAACAACTCACGAACCTCGAGCTCCACCAACTCGAGCAGTTCCTCGTCATCAACCATGTCCGACTTGTTCAACGCCACCACGATGTAAGGAACACCCACCTGACGAGCCAACAACACGTGCTCACGCGTCTGGGGCATCGGACCATCAGTCGCAGCCACCACCAAAATCGCGCCGTCAACCTGAGCAGCACCCGTGATCATGTTCTTGATGTAGTCAGCGTGACCCGGCATGTCGACGTGCGCATAATGCCGATTCGCGGTCTCGTACTCGATGTGAGCAATCGAAATCGTGATACCACGCGCCTTTTCCTCGGGCGCCTTGTCAATCTGATCAAACGGCGTGTACTCCGCCAACCCACGATCAGCCAACGTCTTGGAAATCGCCGCCGTCAACGTCGTCTTCCCATGGTCAATATGACCCATCGTTCCGATATTCACGTGAGGCTTCGTACGCTCAAACTTTGCCTTCGACATTTCTTATCTCCGTTGTTCTTGTTGCTGGTGGGTTTTCAAGGATCAGTGGTGACGAGAGGACTCTCGGCTATTCGCCGCGAACCCGCTTGACGATTTCGGATGCAATTGCGCCCGGTACCTCTTGGTACGAGTGGAACTGCATCGTGTAGGTCGCGCGCCCCTGGGTGCGTGACCGGAGGTCGGTACTGTATCCGAACATCTCGGAGAGCGGTACCTGGGCCCGAACGACCTGCGTGTTGCCGCGGGCCTCCATGCCTTCGATGCGACCACGGCGGCTGGACAGGTCGCCCATGACGTCGCCCATGTATTCGTCGGGCGTGACGACTTCGACGGCCATGATCGGCTCGAGCAGAACGGGCTTTGCCATTTCGGCGGCCTTCTTGAAGCCCATCTGACCGGCGATCTTGAACGCCATTTCCGAGGAGTCGACGTCGTGGTACTGACCGTCGACCAGGCTGACCTTCACGTCGACAGTGGGGTAACCAGCGAGGACGCCCGACTCGAGAGCGGCCTGGATGCCCTGGTTGGTGGGCTGGATGTACTCGCGAGGGACGCGACCACCGGTGATCTCGTCGGCGAACACGTAGCCACCGCCGGGGCCGGTCGGCTCGAGGGTCAACTTCACGACGGCGAACTGACCCGAACCACCCGACTGCTTGATGTGACGGTATTCGACCGATTCGACCTTCTTCGTGATCGTCTCGCGGTACGCAACCTGGGGCTTGCCGACGGTTGCCTCGACGTTGAACTCGCGCTGCATACGGTCGACGAGAATTTCGAGGTGCAATTCACCCATGCCGGAGATGACGGTCTGGCCGGTCTCTTCGTCGGTACGCACGCGGAAGGTCGGGTCTTCGTCGGACAATGACTTGAGCGCCTTGCCCAACTTGTCCTGGTCGTCCTTCGTCTTGGGTTCGATGGCGACGTGGATGACCGGCTCGGGGAATTCCATGCGCTCGAGAATGACGGCGTTGTCGCGGTCGCACAGCGTGTCACCAGTGGTGGTTTCCTTGAAGCCGAGCCCGGCGACGATGTCACCGGCCATGGCGACGTCGAGGTCTTCGCGCTGGTTGGCGTGCATGAGAAGAATGCGGCCGAGACGCTCTTTGCGCTCTTTCGTGCTGTTGTAGACCTCGTCACCCTTGTTGATGGTGCCCGAGTACACGCGGAAATAGGTCAGCTTGCCGAACGGGTCGGCAACGATCTTGAACGCGAGTGCGGCGAAGGGACCGTTTTCGTCGGCCGAGCGCTCGACGACCTGGTCACCCTTCAGGTTGGTGCCCTGCGCGGCGGGGATGTCGAGGGGGCTCGGCAGGAAGTCGACGACGGCGTCGAGCATCGGCTGGACACCCTTGTTCTTGAACGCCGAACCGCAGAGAATCGGAACGAAGTCGAACGCGAGCGTGCCTTTACGGATGGCCGACTTGATTTCGGCTTCGCTGACCTCTTCCCCACCGAGGTACTTCTCCATGAAGACGTCGTCGGAGGTTGCGATGGTTTCGAGCAACAGATCGCGGTACGAGTTGGCTTCGTCGACCTGGTCGGCAGGAATGTCGACTTCGTCCCACTTGGCGCCGAGTTCCTCGTCGCGCCAGATGAGGGCCTTCATCTTCACGAGGTCGATGAGACCAACGAACGGCTTGTTCGACTCGGGGCCGCCCGCACCAACGGGCAGCTGGATGATGGCCGGTACCGCCTGGAGGCGGTCCTTCACCATGTCGACGGTGCGGTAGAAGTTGGCGCCGATGCGGTCCATCTTGTTGATGAAGCACATGCGCGGTACGCGGTACTTGTTGGCCTGACGCCACACGGTTTCGGTCTGGGGCTCGACACCCGCGACCGAGTCGAACACGGTGACTGCACCGTCGAGCACGCGTAGCGAACGTTCGACTTCGATGGTGAAGTCGACGTGACCGGGCGTGTCGATGATGTTGATGCGGTGGTTGTTCCAAATGCAGGTGGTCGCAGCCGACGTGATGGTGATACCGCGTTCCTGCTCTTGGGCCATGTGGTCCATGGTCGCGGCGCCTTCGTGCACCTCGCCGATCTTGTACGACTTGCCCGTGTAGTAGAGGATGCGCTCGGTCGTCGTGGTCTTGCCGGCGTCGATGTGCGCCATGATGCCGATGTTGCGAGTGCGCTCGAGGGGGTACTCACGCTTTGCCATGTTCAGTGTCTGCCTTGTCTTGTGCGCGTGGTCTGGTGCGCGTGGAGGGGGTTGGGGTTGGGCCGACTACCAGCGGTAGTGGGCAAAGGCCTTGTTCGACTCGGCCATCTTCTGCATGTCGTCACGCTTCTTGATCGACGCGCCAAGACCGTTGGCGGCATCGAGAAGTTCGTTTGCGAGACATTCGGCCATCGTCTTTTCGCGGCGGTTGCGTGAGTTGTCGACGACCCAGCGAATCGCGAGCGTGCTGGCGCGGCGGGGACGAACCTCGACAGGCACCTGGTACGTGGCACCACCGACACGGCGGCTGCGGACTTCGAGCGGCGGCTTCACGTTGTCGATCGCGCGCTTGACCGTGGACAACGGCTCGGAGCCGGTTTTTGTCTCGACGATCTTCATGGCGTCGTACACGATGTTTTCGGCGATGCTTTTCTTGCCGTGCAACATGATCTTGTTGACGAGCTGCGTGACGAGCAGCGAACGATAAACCGGGTCGGGGGTCATTTCGCGACGCTGTGCGGGTCCTTTGCGGGGCATGTGCTACCTGTCTTTTCCTGTGCTCTCGAGTGCTCTACTTGTCGCGCTTTGCGCCGTAACGGCTGCGCGCCTGCTTGCGGTTCTTCACGCCGGCTGCGTCGAGCGCGCCGCGGATGATTTTGTAACGCACACCGGGCAGGTCGCGAACGCGACCTCCGCGGACAAGAACGATCGAGTGCTCTTGGAGGTTGTGTCCTTCGCCCGGGATGTAGGCGGTGACTTCAACTCCACTGGTGAGACGAACACGTGCAACCTTGCGCAGTGCCGAGTTCGGCTTCTTCGGGGTGGTGGTGAACACGCGGGTGCACACGCCACGACGCTGCGGCGATCCCTTCAGGGCGGGAGTCTTCGTCTTGGTTGTCTTGACGCTTCGACCCTGGCGGATCAACTGCTGAATTGTGGGCACGCGTGAACCTCTTTGTTGATGGAATTTCGCGGGACCCCGACATTCGGGGCCTTCGCTACAGAGAACGAAAGAGGACGGAGAAACCGTCCTCGGGGACCCGTGAAACGCTATAAGCGACCCGGCGCCGGCCACAACCTGCCGGACACCGGGTCGAATCGTTCCATCAGGCGTTTTCGGCGTCGCCCTCGGGGTGGACGTAGGAGCCCTGGATGCCGGCCAAGAAGGCGGCCGGGTCTTCCTCGTCACTCGAGTAGAAGGCCATCGGTTCGTAGTCCGGGGCCTCGATACCGAAGTTGCGGTACAGCTGCATGCCCGTTCCGGCGGGGATCAGCTTGCCGATGATGATGTTCTCCTTCAGGCCGACGAGGTTGTCGGAGCGACCATCGATTGCGGCCTCGGTGAGGACGCGGGTGGTCTCCTGGAACGAGGCCGCCGACAGCCACGACTCGGTGGCGAGCGAGGCCTTGGTGATACCCATCAACTCGGGACGGCCCTCGGCGGGACGCTTGCCCTCTTCGACCATGCGACGGTTGGTGTCGCGGAAGGTCTTCGCATCGCTGCGCTCGCCCGGCAGGAAGCCCGTGTCACCCGGCTCTTGAACGCCGATGCGACGCGTCATCTGACGCACGATGAGTTCGATGTGCTTGTCGTGGATCGACACGCCTTGGTCGCGGTACACCTTCTGAACTTCTTCGACGAGGTACACCTGCGTTTCGCGGATGCCCTTGATCTCGAGAAGTTCCTTCGGGTCGAAGGGACCGTCGGTCAACGGCTCGCCGGCGTGCGCCTCTGCACCGTCGCGGATGTTCGGCATGAGGCGGCTGCCGGTCGGCAACAGAGTGAGATGCTCCTCGCCTTTGTCGTCGACGACGGTGACCGGAATGCCCTTGCCCTCGTCTTCACCGATGCGGATGACACCGCTCGCACGAGCGAGACGTGCCGAACCGCGCGGGGTGCGCGCCTCGAACAGCTCGACGACGCGCGGCAGACCGCCGGCGATGTCCTTACCCGCGACACCACCGGTGTGGAAGGTACGCATCGTCAACTGGGTACCGGGTTCGCCGATCGACTGCGCGGCGATGACACCAACGGCTTCGCCGAGTTCGATCGACTTGCCCGTGGCGAGCGAACGTCCGTAGCACAGTGCACACACACCGAGTTCGGCGTCGCACGTGAGGACCGAGCGGACGCGAACACGGTTGATGGTGTTGTCGTCGCGGAGAGCAACGATGTCGTCGTCGGACAGGATGCGGTTCTTTTCGAACACCGTGCCGTCGGCGAGCGTGACGTCGCTGAGCAACGCACGGCCGAAGAGTTTGGTCTCGAGGTAGGCGCGCATGTTCGCGGTGTCACGCTGAACGTTTTCGACCCAGACACCGAGTGAGGTGCCACAGTCCTGTTCGCGGACGATGAGCTCTTGTGCGACGTCGACGAGGCGACGCGTGAGGTAGCCCGAGTCGGCGGTACGCAGAGCGGTGTCGACGAGACCCTTACGGGCACCCGGAGTTGCGATGAAGTACTCGAGGGTCTCGAGACCTTCACGGAAGTTGCTCTTGATGGGGCGCGGAATCATGTCACCGCGCGGGTTGGCGACAAGGCCGCGCATACCCGCGATCTGCTTCATCTGGGTCATGTTTCCGCGGGCGCCGGAGCCGACCATCATTTCGATCGGGTTGAAACGCTGGGCCTTGAATTCCTTTTCCATCGCGTTCTGCACCTCGGCGGTGGCATCCGTCCAGATGCGCACTTCCTGTTGACGGCGCTCGCCGTCGGTGATGATTCCGCGGCGGAACTGGTTCTCGACCTTGTCGGCCTGCTTTTCGAACTCGTCAAGAATCGCTCGCTTCGTCGCCGGGGTCTTCACGTCCTCGATCGAGATGGTGAGACCCGACTGCGCCGCGTAGCGGTAACAGACGTTCTTGATGTTGTCGAGCGACTGTGCGATGACGGCCTTTGGGTAGTGGTCGGCAAGACGCTCGACGATGACACCCATTTCCTTCTTCTTCAGTGGCTCGTTGATGTGACCGAACTGCTCGGTGTAGTCGGCTGGCAACGCCTCTTCGAAGAGGAGACGACCGGGGGTGGTGTCGATCATGCGACGCTCACCCGAGGAGAGGGTCTCGCGGAACTTGACCGGGGTGTGCAGCGAGATCGACTTCTCGTCGAGCGCGCGGAATACCTCCCAGCGGTGCTGGAAGACGCGGCCCGCACCCGCCGACTCGGCGACGAGTTCGGTGAGGTAGAAGCCGCCGATGATCATGTCCTGCGACGGGGTCACGATCGGACGACCCGACGCCGGCGACAGGATGTTGTTCGCGGATAACATGAGAACGCGGGCCTCGGCCTGCGCTTCAGCCGACAACGGAAGGTGAACGGCCATCTGGTCGCCGTCGAAGTCGGCGTTGAACGCCGTGCAGACGAGCGGGTGAATCTGGATGGCCTTGCCCTCGACGAGAACCGGCTCGAAGGCCTGGATGCCGAGGCGGTGCAGGGTCGGAGCGCGGTTCAGGAGAACCGGGTGCTCTTTGATGACGTCTTCGAGCACGTCCCAAACCTGCGGACGACGACGCTCGACCATGCGCTTTGCCGACTTGATGTTCTGCGCGAGTTCAAGGTCGACGAGACGCTTCATCACGAACGGCTTGAACAGCTCGAGAGCCATCAGCTTCGGAAGACCACACTGGTGCAGACGCAACGTGGGACCGGCGACGATGACCGAACGGCCCGAGTAGTCGACGCGCTTGCCGAGAAGGTTCTGACGGAAACGTCCCTGCTTGCCCTTCAACATGTCGGACAGCGACTTGAGCGGACGGTTGCCGGGACCCGTGACGGGGCGACCGCGACGACCGTTGTCGAACAACGCATCGACTGCTTCCTGCAGCATGCGCTTTTCGTTGTTGACGATGATCTCGGGTGCACCGAGGTCGAGCAGACGACGCAGACGGTTGTTGCGGTTGATGACGCGGCGGTACAGGTCGTTCAGGTCGGAGGTCGCAAAGCGGCCACCGTCGAGCTGCACCATCGGACGCAGTTCCGGCGGGATGACGGGCACGACGTCGAGGATCATCGCCTTCGGGTCGTTCTGGCGACGACCGTATTCGTCGCGCTGGTTGAACGATGCGACGATCTTCAGGCGCTTGATCGCCTTCTGGCGGCGCTGGGCCGACAGCGGCTTGCGTCCACCACCGGCTTCGATCGCCTCGCGCAGACGCAACTCTTCGACGTCGAAGTCGATCGAGTCGATGAGCGACTTGATGGCATCGGCGCCGGTGCCACCCTCGAAGTACTCGGCGTACGGGCCGAACGGATCGCGGAGGTTGCGCCACAGAACTTCGTCTTCGATGATGAGACGCGGGTAGAGGCTCTTGAATTCGTCCCACGTGCGCTTCTCGAGATCGAGGTCGGCCTCGAAACGCTCGCGCATCGACTGCAGGTCCTTGTCGATGGCGCGCTGACGTGCCTTCACGTCGCTGTCCTTGGCGCCTTCCTTCTCGAGGGCCTTGATCTCGGCCTCGCCATCCTTCAGACGACGGTTGATGGCGAGATCCATGTCCTTCTTGATGCTGTCGAGTGTGGCGAGATACTCCTTCTCGAGCTCGGGCAGGTCGGCATGGCGACGCTCGTCATCGACCTTCGTCACCAGGCTGGCTGCGAAGTAGATGACCTTCTCGAGCTGCTTGGCCTTCAGCTCTTCCTTCGGCTCGATGCCGCCGAGCAGGTAGGCCAACCAACTGCGGGTACCGCGCAGGTACCAAATGTGAACGACAGGTGCGGCGAGTTCGATGTGACCCATGCGCTCGCGGCGGACCTTGGAGCGGGTGACTTCGACACCACAGCGTTCGCAGATGATGCCCTTGAAGCGCACGCGCTTGTACTTGCCGCAGTAGCACTCCCAGTCGCGGGTTGGTCCGAAAATCTTCTCGCAGAACAGGCCGTCCTTCTCGGGACGCAGCGTGCGGTAGTTGATGGTCTCGGGCTTCTTCACCTCGCCCTTGGACCACAGGCGGATCTGGTCGGCGGTCGCAAGACCGATTCGCAGCTGATCGAACATGTTGACGTCAAGCATGTGTGTTCCGTTTCTTTCGATCTCGTGGTCCGGCTATCAGAAGGCGCGCTCGCGACGACGTTCGCGGTCGTCATCGTCGGACCCGCGTTCCGGGCGGCTGATGTCGATGCCAAGGGCCTCGGTGGCGCGGAAGACATCGTCGTCGATGTCTTGCATCTCGATTTCCGAGCCGTCGGATGACAGCACCTCGACGTCGAGACACAGCGCCTGCATTTCCTTCATGAGAACCTTGAACGACTCGGGAATGCCCGGTTCGGGAATGTTCTCGCCCTTGACGATGGCCTCGTACACCTTGACGCGGCCGAGCACGTCGTCGGACTTGATGGTGAGCAGTTCCTGCAGGCAGTACGCCGCGCCGTAGGCCTCGAGGGCCCACACTTCCATTTCACCGAAGCGCTGGCCACCGAACTGTGCCTTGCCGCCGAGCGGCTGCTGGGTGATCATCGAGTACGGACCCGTAGAGCGCGCGTGGATCTTGTCGTCGACAAGGTGCGACAGCTTGAGGATGTACATGTACCCAACCGTGATGGGGTTGTCGTAACGCTCGCCGGTGCGACCGTTGCGCAGCCACGCCTTGCCGGTGGGCTGGATGAGGCGCTGGCCGTCGACACCGTCGGGGTTCAGGTTGGTGAGGATGTTCTGGATCGTCGGGTGTTTGCCTGCAGCCTCGTCCTCGTCCCAGTGCGCACCGTCGAAAACCGGCGTCGCGATGAACCGTGCGGGTGGTGTGGCGGGCCGGGTCTTGACCTCGGTACCGCGCATCGCCTGACCGACGGGCTGGTTGGTGGCGGGGTCGACCCAGCCCCAGCGGGCGCAGTAACCAAGATGCGCTTCGAGAACCTGGCCGACGTTCATGCGTGACGGAACACCGAGCGGGTTCAAGATGATGTCGACGGGCGTGCCGTCTTCCAGATACGGCATGTCCTCGACGGGCAGGATCTTCGAGATGACACCCTTGTTGCCGTGACGGCCGGCGAGCTTGTCGCCCACCGAGATCTTGCGCTTCTGCGCAACGTACACGCGCACCAACTGGTTCACGCCCGGCGGCAGTTCGTCGCCATTCTCGCGGGAGAAGACCTTGACGTCGATGACCTTGCCCGATTCACCGTGGGGAACCTTGAGGCTGGTATCGCGAACTTCGCGTGCCTTCTCGCCGAAGATGGCGCGCAACAGGCGCTCTTCGGGGGTGAGCTCGGTTTCGCCCTTCGGGGTGACCTTGCCGACGAGAACGTCGCCAGGACCGACTTCGGCGCCGACGCGGATGATGCCGCGGTCGTCGAGGTCGCGAAGGATGTCGTCGGAGAGGTTGGGGATGTCGCGCGAGATTTCCTCTGCACCCAACTTCGTGTCACGTGCATCGACTTCGTGTTCGTGAATGTGGATAGACGTGAGTACGTCGTCCTTCACCAAACGCTCGGAGAGGATGATCGCGTCTTCGAAGTTGTAGCCCTCCCACGGCATCAGTGCGACGAGGAGGTTCTTGCCGAGCGCAAGTTCGCCGAGATCGGTCGACGGACCGTCGACCAAAAGATCGCCCTTCTTCACCTTCTCGCCCTCGCGAACGCGAATCACCTGGTTGATGCAGGTGTCCTGGTTCGAACGGCGGAACTTGGCGAGGTTGTAACGCTTCTTGCCGAGCTTGTCGTACTGCACGACGAGACCGCGACCGGTGACTTCGGTGACCGTGCCGTCGTCGAGTGCAAGCAGCAGATCTGCTCCGTCACGTGCGGCACGCGCCTCGATGCCGGTTCCGATGTACGGCGCCTCGGCGCGCAACAGCGGAACGGCCTGACGCTGCATGTTGGCACCCATGAGTGCGCGGTTTGCGTCGTCGTGTTCGAGGAACGGAATGAGTGCGGTGGCGACCGAAACGATCTGCTTGGGCGAGACGTCCATGTAGTCAACCTCTGCACCCGGCACGAACCCGATGTCGGTGGTGGCACCGAAGAACGACTCGGCCTCGAGCATCTTGCGGAGGTCTTCGAGGCTCGCGGCCTGCGGTGAACGACGCACGAGAACTCGCTCGTCTTTGAACGTTCCGTCGGCGTTGAGCGGCGTGTTCGCCTGCGCCACGACATAGTTCTCTTCTTCGTCGGCTGCCATGTAGACGATCTCGTCGGTGACGCGACCGTTCACGACCTTGCGGTACGGGCTCTCGATGAAGCCGAACTCGTTGACGCGCGCAAACGTGCTGAGCGCCCCGATGAGGCCGATGTTCGGACCTTCAGGGGTTTCGATCGGGCACATACGGCCGTAGTGCGAGAAGTGGACGTCGCGGACTTCGAAGCCGGCACGTTCACGGCTGAGACCACCGGGTCCGAGTGCCGAGAGACGACGACGGTGCGTGAGGCCCGACAGCGGGTTCACCTGGTCCATGAACTGCGACAGCTGTGAGGTTCCGAAGAACTCCTTGATGGCGGCCACGACCGGACGGATGTTGATGAGCGTCTGGGGTGTGATTGCTTCCGCGTCCTGCGTGGTCATGCGCTCGCGCACGACGCGCTCCATGCGCGACAGACCGATGCGGACCTGGTTCTGGATGAGCTCGCCCACCGAACGGATACGACGGTTGGCGAAGTGGTCCTGGTCGTCGAGGCGGTAACCCGGCTCTTGCTTGACGAGGTGGAGCATGTACGAAATGGTTGCGAGAACCTCGCACTTCGACAGCACCGGCTGGTCGTCGGTGGGCATGTCGAGCTGATCATCGGTGAGATTGAAGATGGTCTTGATCTTCTGCAGTTCGGCGCCGAGCTTGCGGTTCAGCTTGTAACGGCCGACGCGCGAGAGGTCGTAGCGACGCGACTCGAAGAATGCGTTCTCGAAGTAGGCGCGGGCCGACTCGAGTGTCGGCGGTTCACCCGGACGTGCACGCTTGTAGATCTCGACGAGTGCCTCGTCACGTGTGGGAGCAATGTGACGCTCTTTTTCCCACTGGCCCTCGAGGAAGTCGAAGTAGCTGACGAAACGATCGAGGAATCCGGGGAAGTTTTCCTCGTCGTAACCGAGGGCGCGCAGCAAGGTGAAGACACCGAGGCGACGCTTGCGCGCAACGCGCGTTCCGGCCGTGACGTCTTTGCCGGGCTTCTGTTCGACGTCGAACTCGAGCCACTCACCGCGGTACGGGTGGATGGTGCCCTTCACCAACTGGTGCTTCGAAAGGTTGCGCAGACGGAACCGCTCGCCCGGTTCGAAAATGACGCCGGGTGAACGCACGAGCTGCGACACGACGACGCGCTCGGTGCCGTTGATGATGAATGTGCCCTTGTCCGTCATCTTCGGGAAGTCGCCCATGAAGACGACCTGCTCCTTGATTTCGCCGGTGTCGGCACGCAGGAAGCGCGCGCGAACGAAGATCGACGACGAGTACGACATGTCGCGCTCGCGGCACTCTTCCATCGAGAACTTCGGGGGCGGACACAGATCTTCGTCGTTCGGGTCGAACTCGAGCTCGAGCTGCATGTTGCCGCTGAAGTCTTTGATCGGCGAGATGTCGGAAAACGCTTCGGCCAGACCTTGGCGCATGAACCACTCGAAGCTCTCGCGTTGAATCGCGATGAGATCGGGAAGTTCGATGGGCTCGCTCAGGTTGGCGAAGGAATACCGGTCGCGGGACAGCGGGCGTGAGGTCACAATTGACTCCTGGAGGCGAGCACGGGCAGGGGCGTGCGGGGTCCCCAAAGACTCATGGAGAGGCAAAGGGGGCAACGCACGGCAACCGACAAGGCTACCGCTGGACCCCGAAAACCGACAACGGCGCGCAAAAAGGAAGACCCCCAGGACGGGGTCCCGCCGAATTGGGGTGAAAGGTAAGCCCACCACCCCCCGGTGTCAAGTACCCAACCCACCCCAGCGGGGCAAAGATGACAAGACCCCGGGGTCTCCCCCGGGGTCTTGCCGTGTTACTCCGCCCGGCGAATCGCCGGAAATCCGTCTTACTTGACGTCGACCGTGTCCTTGGCGACGTCTTACTTGACGTCGACCGTGTCCTTGGCGACGTCTTACTTGACGTCGACCTTGGCGCCGGCCTCTTCGAGCTTGGCCTTGGCCTTGGCGGCGTCGTCCTTCGACACCTTCTCGAGGACGGGCTTCGGGGCGCCGTCGACGAGGTCCTTGGCTTCCTTCAGGCCCAGGCTGGTGAGCTCGCGCACGACCTTGATGACCTGGATCTTCTGGGCGCCACCGTCGGCGAGGATGACGTCGAATTCGTCCTTCTCCTCTTCAGCGGCCGCGCCACCACCGGCGGGCGCACCCGCGACGGCAGCAACTGCCACGGGGGCAGCGGCGGTGACACCGAAGCGCTCTTCGAACGCGTCGAGCAGTTCCTTCAGTTCGATAACGGTGAGGGCCGAAATGCCGTCGAGGATTTCTTCTTTGCTGAGAGCCATTGCTCTGTCTCCTTTGTGAGTTCTTTTTTGAAAGTTCTTGAATGTGGGTGTTTTCGGAAGCTGCTAGGCAGCTTCCTTCTGATCAATGAGTGCTTTGAGGCCGTAGGCCATGTTGCGCGGAAGCGCTTGCAAGAGACCCGCCGTCTTGACGAGCGGAGCCTGCAGTGCGCCGGCGAACTGGGCCAGGAGTACCTCGCGCGAGGGAAGATCTGCGAGAACGTCGAGATCCCTCTTCGACATCGCGGTTGTACCCACGACGCCGCCCTTCACGACGAGAAGCGGATTAGTCTTTGCCTGATCACGAAGTGCCTTTGCCGCTGCTGCGGCGTCGCCCTTCACGAATGCGATTGCGGTTGGACCGGTCAGGAACTCTTCGAGTGCCTCGAGACCGGCTTCGCGCACGGCAAAGCGAGCGAGGGTGTTCTTGTACACCTTGTACTCGGCTCCGGCAGTGCGCAGTTCACGTCGCAATGCAGCAAGCGCGGTCACCGACATACCGCGGTACTCGGTCACGATGGCAGCGTCTGCCGCCTCGAGCTTGCCGCGTACCTCGGCGATCACTGCCGCCTTTTCGTCACGGATTGCTGTTGAAGTCATGTCACCTCCTTCGTGTTCGCTTGGTCGGAGCGCTCGCTTTCACGAACGCTTCAACGACCCGCGATGACGCACATTGGTGCGCACACGAAGGGCCATTGCAGGGTCCGCCTCATCTGGTGGGAGATCCATTATCCGCACCGGCGAACCGGTGAGGGCCAGAAGTCTTCGGCGAGAGAACCGAATGGATTATGTCGAGTGAGAACGCTAACGGCGTCGGAACGGCCTTCAAACCGTCCGAACCGCGCGGGATTCTCAGGCCGTTTCGGGCTTGAGACGGTTGGTGTCGATCTTGACGCCGGGGCCCATGGTCGAGGCGATGCTGACCTTGCGGAGGTACTTGCCCTTCGCTGCGGCCGGCTTGGCGCGCTGGATTTCGTCGAGAACCGCGAGCAGGTTGTTCGTCAGATCGGCCGCCGAGAAGCTGGCCTTGCCGATGGGAACGTGCACGTTGCCGTAACGATCAGTGCGGTACTCGACCTTGCCGCCCTTGAATTCGCCGACCGCGCGGGCGACATCCTGGGTGACGGTGCCTGTTTTCGGGTTCGGCATGAGACCGCGCGGGCCGAGCACGCGACCAAGACGACCGACGAGCGGCATCAAGTCGGGTGTGGCGATCGCGAGATCGAAATCCATGTTGCCCTTTTCGATTTCGGCGGCGAGGTCGTCGGCACCGACGAGGTCGGCACCCGCGTCGCGCGCAGCCTGCGCTGCTTCGCCTGCTGCAAACACCGCAATGCGAACGGTCTTGCCGGTGCCCGAGGGCAGCGCGACCGTGCCACGAATCATTTGGTCGGCCTTTCGCGGGTCGACTCCGAGTCGCACCGCGACTTCGACGCTCTCGTCGAACTTCGCCGTTGCACACTTCTTCACGATCTCCGTCGCTTCCGCGGGAGTGAAGAGCGCTTCGCGGTCATACGACGCGACGGCGGCCTTGTATTTCTTTCCTGAACTTGCTGTAAGTGCCATGACTCTTCCTTCATGTCTCCCTCATGTTGCGGCGCTTCGCCGGGCGAGGTCCTCCCGGTCGTGCCGTATTGCTTTCTTAGGTCAGACGACCTTCAACCCCATCGAACGGGCAGTGCCGCGAACCTGCTGCTTGGCAGCTTCGAGGTCGTACGCGTTCAAGTCGGGCATTTTGATCTTTGCGACTTCTTCGATGTCGGCTTCGGTGACCGAGCCGACGACGGTCTTGCCCGGGGTCGACGACGCCTTTTCGAGACCGGCCTTCTGGCGCAGCAACACCGGCGTGGGCGGCGTCTTCAGAATGAAGGTGAACGAACGATCTTCGAAGATGCTGATCTCGACCGGGATGATGGTGCCGGCCTGGGCTTCGGTCGCAGCGTTGTACTGCTTGACGAAGTCCATGATGGCGATGCCGTGAGGTCCGAGCGCGGTACCCACGGGCGGTGCCGGGGTGGCCTTGCCGGCCGGGATTTGGATCTTGACGATCGCTGCGAGCTTCTTTTTTGCCATGACGGTTCCTTAAACGGCTTTCTATCGACTGATCAGAGCTTTGCCACTTGGCTGAAGTCCATCTCGACCACTGTTTCGCGGCCGAAGATGTTGACGAGGACCTTCAACTTCATGTGGTCGACGTTGATGTCGTCGATCGTGCCGGTGAAGTCGGCGAACGGGCCTTCCTTCACGCGGACGCTCTCGCCGACTTCGTACTCGAGCTTCGGGGTCTTGCGCTTCGGGGCGGCCTTGCCGTCGCCCTTGGCGGAGAGGAAGGTCTCGACTTCGCGGCGCGAGAGCGGGGTGGGCTTTTGACCCTTGTGGCTCTGGCCGACGAAACCGGTGACACCCGGCGTGTTGCGAATGCAGAACCATGACTCGTCGTTCATCTCGCAGCGCACCAGCAGGTAGCCGGGGAACACCTTGCGCTGGACGATCTGCTTCTGGCCCTTTTTGAACTCGACCGCGTCTTCCATCGGAATGACGACTTCGTAGATGCGGTCGTCCATGTTCATCGACTGGATACGGGTGTTGAGGTTCAGTTGAACCTTCTTTTCGTAGCCCGACTGCGTGTGGACCACGTACCACTGGCCGGGGCGCGCGTACGGGGACTCGACTTCGCCTTCGTCGTCGCCCGCTTCGTCACCGTCGACGATCTCGTCGGCCGTGGTGAGGTCGAAGCTGGCATCAGGCGTCGTCTCGTCGACGGCGTCGGTTTCCGTTGCGGAGCCGGAGCCCATGTTGAGGAGGAAGTTGTCGCTCATCGCCGCATCAGTCCTTGTACAACCAGTTGGCGAAGAAGCCGAAGGCCGCATCGAGGCCGCCGACGATCGCAGTGATAACGACAACAGTTCCGAGAACCACGAGCGAGTAACGACGCACTTCGGGCCACGTGGGCCAGGCGACCTTGCGCATTTCTTCGCGCACTTCGCGGATGTACGTGACAGGCCCGACCTTTGGCTCGTTCGGAGCCTTTTGTTGCGGACCACGGGCAGTACGAAGCGGGGCACCCTGTTCGTTCAGGGCACCCATGCGCTTCAGCGCACGCTTCTGCTCGCGGTTGAGGTCTTGGCTTGACATGTCTTTCTCGTTTGTTCGTGCTGTGCAGGGCAGGAGGGACTCGAACCCCCGACCGTCGGTTTTGGAGACCGATGCTCTACCAACTGAGCTACTGCCCTCGGGGAGCAGTCAGGCTACCAGCGGCCTAACGGGTCTCCTTGTGGAGGGTGTGACGGCGCTCGTGGGAGCAGTATTTCTTCATCTCCAAGCGCTCGCGGTCGTTGATTTTGGACTTCATGGTGATGTAGTTCCGCTCTTTGCACTCGGTGCATTCGAGCGTGATCTTCACCCTCTTGTCGCTCTTGGCCATGGCTGGTTCCTGTCTGGTCGAAAATTCGTTGTTTGTTACTTGATGATCTTCGTGACGCGGCCCGCACCCACCGTACGACCACCCTCACGAATAGCGAAACGCAAACCCTCGTCCATCGCGATCGGCTTACCCAACTCAACCTTCATCGTCACATTGTCACCAGGC
>JAGWWV010000093.1 GCA_018970175.1 Acidobacteriota bacterium | reverse complement strand
CAATTCGATTTCGAGCCGGTCCATGCGGGCATTCACTCGATCGATGTCACTCGTGCGTGCGACGTCGCTCCAGCCGCTGGGCGGCAGGTGTTCCATCAGTGAGTTCGCCACGACGTCTCCGAGGGTGTTTCGCAGTCCGAGGTGCATCTCGAACCGCTGGGCTTCGCTGATCGCCATCTTAGACCTCCAAGTTTCGCTCGCTTGGTGGAATGTGTGCGTGACGTGATTGAAGTCGACTGACCATCGGTCTTTGGCGTTCTTCGAGTTGGTTCGTCAGGCCGTCTCCCGACCTCAGGGAGAGTTGTTAGAGATGGTCACGCGAGCGTCTTCGATCACTCGATTCTCGATCCGCAGAAGCGCGACGCCGATGGCAGAGTTCCGGACTCTGACGACATTGGCGAGATGTGTCCAGCCCTCGGGATGATCAGTCGCTTCGTGGGTAAAGCGAACGATGCGGAACAGGGTGTAGACCTCTCCATTCCTCGTCACCTCGGTGAATTCAGGGTCGTCCACGATGTCGTCGGTCGCGACCGCCTCGGGGAGAAGTCGAAAGACCTCGTCGTTCATGTCCGATCCGGCCGGAATCTGGCGCCGTTCAGGAGAAGTCCGGAACCTTCAAAAGCGAGGCGCGTATCACGGCGAGTTGCGTTCGGTAAGCCAGCTCGTTCGTCGCGAGGAGATTCTCGATGCGGTTGCGCACCTTTTGGATCGACCATCCCATGACAAGCGCAATGTCGTCGTCGGTAAGTCCCGTACCGACGAGGTCGGCGATGTGGCGATCGTTGATGTCTTCGATGATCAGTTCGCGGGCGAGAAGCCCCCGTCTGAGGTCGAGCCCGGCCATTGACGGCTCGCTTTCGAGGGTCCAATCGCCCGCAACGACTTTGTGGATTTTCTGTACCGCGTGGTCGACGTCACCTTGAGTCTCGACGGCTCCGTCGAAGCCGCAGGCAAGCGACCGCACCAGAATTGGTGGTGACAGGCGCTCGGCGACGACGATGAGCGCTGGGTCCGGTTTGGGCGCGCCACGCGAGACCTCAAGCGTTCTGACGACGTCGGCCCACTCGAAGGGAAAGATGAGTGCATCGATGTTGCCGGATTTCAGAATCTCGGCCGTGTGTGTGGCTGTGCTGCTGAGACCCGTCAATTCGACCGAAGTATGAGAGTCGACGTTGCGAACGAACGACCCAAATTGGCCGGCGGTCGGACCGGCCGCTTGAATCCTCAGCATTGTGCGCAACCATAGCGGCGGGTCGTTCGTTGGAACGGGACAGTGGTCCCAAATTCAACGCCGTGATGACGATCAACTACTTCGGGTCGCGTACCCAGTTACCGTGGAAGCCGAACGGTACGCGCTGGGGTAGCTTCACGCGGGCCACGTAACCGCGGATGAAGTCCTGTGCATCGATGACGACGAACTCGGCACCGTCGTCGTTTCCGTCGTGAACGTACGTCACGAGCCATCCGTCGTCTTCGGCGACTCCGCCCGGGCGAGCGACGAACACCGGCTCGCCCGCCGCGCGGCCGGGGCCGTGGTCGAAGACCTGTCGTTCGCCGGTCGAAAGATCGTGTTTGACGGTCGGCCAGTGCATTGTATCGGGGTCGACCTGTGCGCAGTATCCGTAGCGATAGGGCTTGCCTGTCAGCGAACTGCGGTGCCGGGGAAATTCGTTCACGTTGTCATCGATTGTCGTGACGCTTGCGCTTCGCGTTGCGGGGTTCAATTCCCAGCGCACGAGCCGTGGCAGTGAATCCCCGAATGGTCCGAGCCGGTCGTTGTCCATCATTCGGTCGTAGAAGCACACGTCGAGCACCACGTTGCCTTCGGCGGTGTCGAAGGCGTTCATCGGGTGGAAGACGTATCCCATGGGGACGTCGATCCACGCGATGTCGGCCGCGGTTCCCTCGCGGGGCATCAAGCCGACGCGGTTGCCGTAATCGTCGTACCACCGGAAGGGGAAGGACCGGCCTGCGAACGCGAGGTCGAGGTCGACCAAGACGGGTTGGTCGTAGACGACGACGAAACGCTCGGTGATCGAGATGTCGTGCACCATCGACATACCGGGCAGGGGAATGTCGACCGTTCGATTCACCCGTCCGTCGCGGCCAACCCGAACGTATTGAACGTGGTCGAGCCATTCGGCCCAGGCGTAGGCCATCGCGTGCATCTCACCCGTCGACGGATCTACCTTGGGATGCGCCGTGAATGCGCCGGGAAGCGTGCCGAAGAAGTCGTTGCGACCGACGGTTTCGAGTTCGTAGGTCAATTCGACGGGGCAGCCACCTGCTTCGACCATCGCCCACGTCGTGCCGGCGAAACCACCGACGTTGGTGTTGGGTCCTCCGCCCGAGTTGTTCCAGTTGCGTCCGGGGATGTCGGAAACGCCGCGCACATCGCTGACGTGAGTCGAGCCGACATAGCGGTTGCGGTACCACTCGGCGCGGCCTTCGCGCAGCCGAATGCCGTGCACCATGCCGTCTCCGATGAACCAGTGGTGGGTCGAGGGGTCGACATCGGCGATGGGGTTCGGTCCGTTGCGCAGGTAGCGACCATTGAGCTCCGTCGGCAACTCACCAACGACGGGAAGGTCGAAGGCTGTCACTTCCTCGTGAACAGGGGCGTAGTTGCCGGAGAGGTACACATTGGGCGAGAGGGTTCCGTCGGACGTGCTCATATAGACACTGTCTACGGAAAATACTTGATACTGTCAAGTGTCGCCTCTAGCCTGAGGTCGTGGTCACTTCTACGTTGCGAGACACGGTGCTGCGCGCAGCTGTCGACTACATCTCCCAGAACGGGCCCGATGGTCTGTCGTTCCGCCAGGTCGCGGCAGATGCAGGTGTCAGCCACCAGGCGCCGTACCACCACTTCACCGACCGCCAGGGAATTTTCCAGGCGATTGCGCGTGAGGGATTCGCCATGTTCGTCGGCGCACTGCGCAATGTCGACAACCTGGAAGAGTCAGACCGTGCTCTGTCGTTGCTCGAACGGTACGTCGACTTTGCCGTCGAGCACCGTGGCCACTTTCGTGTGATGTTCCGCGCGGATCTGTGCGTGATGGACGAAGACCCCGAACTTCAGGCCATCGCCGACGACGCGTTCGGTGTCCTCGTCTCGCATGCAACCGCGATTCTCGGACCCGGCGCATCCGTCGACGACATCCGGGCCCGGGCGACGGCGATGTGGGCGCTGGCGCACGGACTTGCAACGCTTCTCACCGATGGTCCGCTCGAAGTCAAGATCGGCCAGATTGCCGATCGGCACGCATTCGTGAGATCGGTCGGAATGCAGACTTCACTCACCAATCCGCACTGACGCTCTTGGTGCGCGTGCGAGACTTGGGTGATGCGACCGAACGTCTTGCTGATCACCCTCGACCAGTTTCGTGGTGATTGCCTGTCGGCTGCGGGACATCCGTTGGTCAAGACACCGAATCTCGATGCGCTCGCTTCCGAGGGTGTGAGGTTGGCGCGCCACTTCAGCCAGGCAGCGCCCTGTTCGCCGGGTCGCGCATCGTTGTACACCGGCATGTACCAAATGAATCACCGGGTGCTGGGGAACGGGTCGCCCCTCGACAGATCGTTCGACAACATCGCATTGATGTCGCGGCGAGCCGGATATGCCCCGACACTTTTCGGATACACAGACCAGGCAGTCGACCCGCGCGAGACGACCGGCCCCGACGACCCGCGGTTGCGCACGTACGAGGGCGTGTTGCCCGGATTCGATGTTGCACTCGATCTGACGGGCGAGCACCGTGCGTGGCAGGACTGGTTGCACGAGCGTGGTCACGACGTGTCCTTCGGACATGTGGCGTTGCTCTCGACCGAGAACGAACGTCCGGCGACCCACAGCGTGTCGAGTTTTCTCACCGACGCGTTCGTTGAATGGCTCGACGGTGAACGTCACGGTTGGTTTGCTCACCTCAGCTATTTGCGGCCGCATCCGCCATACCGTGCGGCGGGGGAGTTCGCCGAGATGTACGACCCGGCCGATGTGTCGATGCCGATCGCCGCATCCGACGAACGACATGCACTTCACGACCTGATGCTGGCAATCGACGAGACTGCTGCGCCCACCGACGAGGTGCGCGTGCGTCGGATGCGCGCCCAGTACTACGGAATGATTTCGGAGGTCGACCACCAGTTGGGGCGTGTTCGCGCGGCACTCGAGGCGAGGGGCGAGTGGGACTCGACGATCGTCATCGTCACCTCCGACCACGCGGAG
>JAGWWV010000092.1 GCA_018970175.1 Acidobacteriota bacterium | reverse complement strand
TTGTCGCGACGCAGTTGGCGGGCGAACTAACGCATCACTTCAGATCGGCGACGATGATCTTGCCCATCTTGCGCATCGCCTGGAACGCGAACTCGGGGTCGTAACCGTCGAGTCCCTTGAGTGCCCGGCCGAGGGCATTGGGAATCACCTGCCAGCTCACACCCCAACGGTCCTTGCACCAGCCACACTGGCTCTCGATTCCGCCCGACGAGACGATCGCATTCCAGATGCGGTCGACGTCCTCCTGCGACTCGCAATTCACTTGGAAGCTCACCGCCTCGCTGTGGGTGAAGGCGGGGCCACCGTTGAGCCCGGCAAAGGGTCGCCCGAACAGTTCGAACTCCACCGTGAGCACCTTGCCCTGCGGCTGGAACTCGGTATCGGCGAGATAATACGTCACCTCTCCGAGTTTCGATCCCGGGAAGAGGTCGACGTAGAACTTCGCTGCCTCGAGCGCTTGATCGTCGAACCATAAATAGGTGGTCATCCCGGTGAGTGCCATACGCCGAACCTACTCGCCGTCGTAGGCGAGCGACCCGACGTCGTCGCAAAGTAGCGTCGAGAAGCATGTCTGCAGACCATTCATCGCCCGCGCTGATCGCCGGTGCCTTCGACCTCACGTTTCAGCGTGTGGTGCCGGTGACCGCCGCCCAGTTGTGGCAGGGCTGGACCGACGCCGAGACACTCAAGCAATGGTTCACCCCCGCACCGTGGAAGACCATCGAAGCCGAAATCGACCCGCGACCCGGCGGCATCTTCCGCACCGTGATGCGCGGACCAAACGGTGAAACCGGCGGCGGAGGCGTGGGCTGCGTGCTCGACGCCGTGCCCAACGAACGATTCGTGTGGACCACCGCGCTCGGACCGGGTTACACACCCAACACCGTGCAGGACGGCGGGTTTCACTTCACGGGAATTCTCGAATTCCTCGCACCACCGAGTGACGCACCCCGCGGGAGCACGCTGTATCGCGCCACGGGTCGACACGCCACGCAAGCCTCCGCCGACCAGCATGCGGCGATGGGTTTCGAAGTTGGCTGGGGTCTCGCGCTCGACCAACTCGTCGCACTCTTTGCGGAGGGCCGCTAGAGCGTCATCGCTGCGGCGGTCGGTGATGCCGACTGCTGGCGCATGCCATACGACCCCACCGCCGCCACGATGCAACCGAGGCCGGCGATGACGAACGAAATCTCGTAGGAACCCGTCGAGTCACGCAACAAGCCCGCACCCCACGCCGCCACCGCAGCGCCGAGTTGGTGCCCTGCGAACACCCAGCCGTACACCACGGGTCCGCGAGCAGGACCAAACCGGCGAACGCACAACGCCACGGTCGGCGGCACCGTCGCCACCCAGTCGAGACCGTAGAAGACCATGAATCCAACGAGCCCGGCACCCGACGCCGCCATCGCAGGATCGAGAAACAGCAGGCTCACCCCACGAAACAAGTAGTACGCCACCAACAGTCGCGCTGGGTCGACGCGATCGGTCGCCCAGCCGGAGGCGATGGTGCCGAGCACGTCGAAACCACCGATGAGTGCGAGGTAACCCGCAGCGGTCGCGGCAGCGATGTGGTGGTCGTGTGCAGCCGAGAGAAAGTGGGTGCCAATCAAGCCGTTGGTCGACAATCCGCACACGAAGAACGACCCCCACAGCAACCAGAAGATCCGATCACTCGTGGCGATACGCAATGCACTGGTCGCCGTGCGAACGGGATTGGCGGTTGGGCGCGGCTCAACGTATTCGTCGCTTGCGCCGAGCGGCAACAATCCAATATCGGCGGGGGAGTTGCGAAGGAACACCCACACCAACGGCACCACCGCGAGCGCACAGCAACCGATGACCACACCCACCACGCGCCAGCCATTGGCGTCGGCCACGCGCGTGAGCACCGGCAGGAAGATCAGTTGACCGCTAGCACTCGCCGCGGTGAGTGCACCGGTTACCAAACCGCGGTGCTGCACGAACCATCTCGACGCCACGGTCGAGGCAAATACCGTCGCCATGCAGCCCGAGCCGAGTCCCACCACCACGCCCCACAACACGTAGAGATGCCACGGTGTGGTCATTTGTGTGGTGGCGATGGCGCCACAAGCAATCACCATGAGCGAGGTCATCGTCACTCGTCGCAATCCAAAACGCAGTTGCAGGGCGGCCGCAAAAGGTCCGATGAGGCCGAACAACAGCACGTTGATGCTCACCGCGAGACCGATCGTCGCCCTGCTCCACCCGAACTCTTCCTGCAACGGATCGATGAGGATGCTCGGTGTACTGCGGAAACCCGCGGCACCCATCAAGGTGATGAACGCGACTGCCGCAACCACCCACGCGTAGTGCACGCGTTTGCGGTTGGGCATCATTCAAGCATGGCACGGGGCTGGCAGAATTGAGTGCTTGAAGAACGCGTTGGCCATCGTCGTCGCAACGTTGTTCGTCGTGATCGGTGCGGCGGCAAGGCGAATGCGGCGTTGGTCGACATGAGCAAGCGACGTGATCGGCGTGGCGATGCGACCGGAACTCACTTCACGGTGAAAGCCAAGGTGTTCGAGTGGCGCGGCCCGGCTCCGTTCCATTTCGTCGCAATCACCGGCGAGGTGGCGCAGGAGATCCGCGACATTGCCGCGGCAGTCACCTACGGGTGGGGGATGATTCCCGTCTCGTGTCGCATCGGCGGCACTACCTTCACGACATCGCTCTGGAAGAAGGACGTCGGCTACTACCTGCCACTAAAGGACGCCGTTCGAAGTGCGGAGAACATTTCCCTCGGTTCGACGGTCAACGTTGAACTAACGTTGCGACCGCGATGACCACCGCACTCCTCGTCATCGACATGCAGAACGGGGTGGTGGCGAGCGCACACGATCGCGACGGTGTGATTCGACGCATCGGCGCACTCGTCGGCTCGGCTCGACAACGGTCGGTGCCCGTGGTGTGGGTGCAACACGCCGATGGCGAACTCATTCGTGGTTCCGAGGCGTGGCAACTGGTCGATGGTTTGCAGCCCGAAGACGACGAAGTGGTCGTCCACAAGGGCTACAACGATGCATTCGAAGACACCACGTTGGCGGAGGTCCTGCAGGCTCGCAACGTTCGATCGTTGGTGGTGACGGGAGCGCAAACGGAGTGGTGCATTCGTGCCACACTGCACGGTGCGATTGCCCGTGGGTACGACGCCACCCTGGTTGCCGACGCGCACACGACGGGCGACTTCTCGGAGAAGATCCCCGCCACGAGCATCATCGAACTGACCAACCACTATTGGCGATGGCACTCGGCACCCGGGCGTACGGCGGGTGTGGTGGAGTCGACCGAGGTCGCCTGGTGAAGCACCGAATCTTCACCATGGCGGTGGCCGACGTGTACCCGCACTACGTGACCAAGGTCGAGCGCAAGGGTCGCACCAAGAAGGAACTGCACCAGGTGATCTGTTGGCTCACCGGCCAGACCGAAGCGTCGTTGAAGAAACACCTGGCCAAGAAGACCACCTTCGAGGACTTTTTTGCGGCGTCGCGGCTCAACCCAAAGGCAAAGTTGATCACCGGCTCCGTCTGCGGGGTGAAGGTGCACGAGATCCAAGATCCCCTCATGCGCAAGATTCGCTACCTCGACAAGTTGGTCGACGAACTCGCCAAAGGCAAGCCACTCGACAAGGTGCTGCGCGGCTGACGCCCCTCAGCGGGGACGGTACTTCACGCCGGCGCGCTTCATCTCCCGTCGCAGAATCACCAACGCATGGTTGCCGATGCCATGCAACGCCTTCACGTCGGCCTCGCGCCACTTGGCAAGGTCGCGAAGTCGAAGGATCTTGTGGTCGACCAAGGCTCGGCGTGCCGGGGCGCCGAGTTTCAATGCTCGCCATTCGCCATCGAGACGCTCGTACTTGGAGAGGTCGACCGTGCCGGTCTTCACTGGACACGACGATGTTCGGGCGGCGATCAGCATCTTCAAGAGCGACATCGACAACGGCGTATCGATGGGCACGTGGAGGGCGCTCTTGGTGGTGGAGAATCCCGCGAGTTGTTTGGAGAAATTCTGCAGCACGCTGCCGCTGAACGGGTAGTAGCCCACGTGGTTGCGGGCGGCCAACAGGCCGCACACGATGGTGCCATCCACGCGGAATGCAGCGATGCCGTAACTCACCACTTCTTCCGCGTCGGGAACGATACGCAGAATTCGCCGACGCATCTCCAACATGGTGGTGCGGTGGGGCTGCGGTGCGGAGCGGTAGATCGCTGCCACCACACCCGGCGGTGTCTTGGGATGGGCTTTAGCCA
>JAGWWV010000091.1 GCA_018970175.1 Acidobacteriota bacterium | reverse complement strand
CGACCGCGTCGAGATGACCTTCCGGCGTCTCTACACGGTCGACGGCATCCACAACTATTTCTGGAAAGCGAAGCCCGTCAGGGCGTAGCGCATAGACACAGCGAAGCCCGTCAGGGCGTAGCGCATGGACACAGCGAAGCCTGTCAAGGGCGCATAGATACGGAGGAGAGATGGCAAGTCACGGAATTCGCGACAAGGTGGCGATCATCGGCATGGGCTGCACCAATTTTGGTGAGCACTGGGACAAGAGCACCGATGACATGTTGATCGAGTCCTCCGATGCCGCCTTGAAGAACGCAGGCATCACGCTCGACGACGTCGATGCGTTCTGGCTGGGAACGATGGGCTCGGGTTTGTCGGGTCTCACCCTCAGCCGCCCGTTGAAGATCCAGCACAAGCCGGTGACCCACGTCGAGAACTACTGCGCAACGGGCAGCGAAGCGTTCCGCAACGCGTGCTACGCGGTTGCGTCGGGTGCCTACGACGTCGTCATGGCCATCGGTGTCGAGAAGCTGAAGGACTCGGGCTATTCGGGTCTCGTTGTGTCGGCTCCGGCCGACGACGGCACGAAGGCGACGGTCACTGCGCCGGCGAGTTTCTCGCTTCTCGCTCCTGCGTATGCGAACAAGTACGGGGTCGACGAGGCCGAACTGAAAGACGTGCTCACGCGCATCGCATGGAAGAACCATCGCAACGGCGCACTGAATCCGCGGGCGCAGTTCAAGAAGGAAGTTCCGATGGAGACGATCGCGTGCTCGCCGCTCGTGGCCGGTCCGCTCGGCATCTTCGACTGCAGTGGTGTGAGCGACGGTTCGGCCGCGGCGATCATCGTGCGCGCCGAAGACGCCCACAAGTACACCGACAAACCGCTGTACGTGAAGGCTCTGTCGTTCGTCGCGGGTCCGGCGGCCGGTCCCATCGACCCCGCCTACGACTACACGACATTCGACGAAGTGGTGCACAGCGCCGACGATGCCTACCAACAGGCCGGCATCACAGACCCACGTGCCGAACTGGCGATGGCCGAGGTGCACGATTGCTTCACGCCGACCGAGTTGGTACTGATGGAAGACCTCGGGTTTGCCGAGCGCGGTACCGCGTGGAAAGAGGTGTTGTCGGGAACCTACGACCTTGATGGTGAACTGCCCGTCAACCCCGACGGTGGACTGAAGTCGTTCGGCCATCCCATCGGCGCATCGGGGCTACGCATGCTGTTCGAGTGCTGGACGCAGCTGCGCGGTGAAGCAGGCGCGCGACAGATCAAGAGCATCGCGGCCGGCAAGACCAAGGCATTGACGCACAACCTGGGCGGTGCACCCGGCGCATGCGTCAGTTTCGTCTCGGTTGTCGGCACCGAACTGGGCTAGCGCGTCGCAGCAAACCGGTCGACCGACAGGTCTGCCGCAACGAATCGGGCGTGCAAGTCGGCCGCGTGTTCGACCGACACGTACCGACGCAGAAACCGAACGACCTCTGTTCGAAATTCGCGACCGTGGTTGCGGTTGGCGCACGACAGGTGGGCCAACTCGTGCAGCAACGTGTGCTGGGTTGGAGCCACGTCGGCAACGAGAATGCACCACTCGTCGTGTACCGCTGCCGCATCGATCGACGGCCGCAGTCGCGCACGGTGAAGCCCGGGGGTATCGATGTCCTCGGCGCGACACAGTTCCTCGAGCCACTTTCGGCCCTCGGTCATCGTCAAGCTGCGGGTCGGCATGTCGGATTCGAAGGCGGCCTCGGCTTCGTAGGTTCGTGCGGCTTCACCCGGCAGCATCGGATCGGACCGTAGTCCGCCATACTTGGATGGTGAAACCGCTCGTCGCCCGTGGTGCTGGAATTCTTGCCGTCATTGCCTTGGTTGCCGCATGTGGCGGCGGGGGAGGCGACAGTGCCGACGAAGTCGCCGCCGAAAAGTGTGCCGACGTTCCTGCGGCGGAGCTTGCGGTGACCGGTGCATTGTGCAGTGACACCGGTTTGCGTCCCGTCGACGGAGGCTTCTCGTTCGAAAACTGGGGCGGGCCGGTGAAGGAAGATGCCGTGACCGTCACGACGGCCATCGCCATATTCGGTGAGGACGGGGTGTGCGCACAGACCACCGATGCGGGCTGCATCCCTTTCCCCGCCGTGCAGCATTGGATCGACTCGTCGAACTCACAAATTGCCGGAGGACGATGCGAGGGCATGGCCGTTCTCAGCCAACGCATTCATGACGGTGGCGACGCTCCCTCGCAACTTCAAGAGCAAGCCGCCCGCACGGCCGACCTGAAGAAAGAGACGTTGCCCGTCGCCGCATCGATCTCGCGTTGGTGGGTGTCGCAGGGATTCGAGCCCGTCATTCAAGCGACGAATCAGGCATGGCAATTGGAACCATCCGAAGTCGTCGCCAAAATCGATGCGGCAATCAAGGCCAATGCCGGTGCAACCATCGGCATCTACGCAAACGGCATGGGGCACGCCGTCACGCCGATTGCGGTGACGATCGCCGACGACGGGAAGTACGCCATCAGTGTGTACGACAACAACTATCCCGGAAAAGTCACGGTCCTCACGGTCGATCCGGCGACGGAAACCTGGTCGTACGACGTGGGGGCGGCGAACTCCGCCGAAGCAGCGTCGACATGGTCGGGTGGCAAGAGCACCATCGACTACGTGGTGATGGCCGACCGCGAGGGAATGCAAAAAGTCCCGTGGTCCGACAACGACCGCGCTGAGCGTTCGAAGGGCAGTGCCCGTATCACGGTTTCCACCGGCGGCAAATCAGTCGCGGGTCTCATCATCAACGTCGGAACCACAACCATCGACACCCGTGACCTGTCGACGGTGTCGAATGGCATCGCCGTTTACCCGAACCGTGGTGGCATCGGTACGGGTGCGATGGTCGAGATTCCCGATGGTCTGGCGGATGTCAAGATCAAGCCGGTTGTCGGCAAGCTCCTCGATCCAACGGTGATGTCGGTCGACCTCGCCGTCAGCGTCGACGCCCCCGGTCCGGGCTCACAGTTGATCACCGACACGGTGGAGGGTGACGACTTGACATCCGAGTCGTACGACGACTTCTCGCTCACCGTTTCGACCGATCAAGAGTTCGAAAATGCGCTCGAGGTCGCTCCCGACGGCGAGATCGAAGTCGGCGTCGCGTACGAAGAAGAAGCAGCCGAAGTGACGTTGGAGGACGGCCAGAGCCTGAGCGTCGTTGACGATGGGGGTGACGCGGGTCTTGCGATCGAGGTGGCCACCGCCGACGGTGAAGTCGTGTACGAGGCCGGATTCGACGGCACATCCGACACCGGCGAAATCGGAGTGGCCAACGTCGACATCGACGAAGCGACCGGTGAGGTGTCCGTCGAGGTCGAAGCGGTCGAGCCCGAAGCGGTGAACGAAGAGATCCTTGCGGTCACCGCGGCCGACGAACCCACTGCCAACGACCCCAACCCGTCGTCGATCGACGGGGAATCACCGTCAGACGACGGTAGCGATTCGACGAACAACGGTTCGACCGATTCGTCGGGTGGCGATGACAACTCTGGAACCTCGGGTGACGGCGGCAACGACGACACTGCGACCACGGTTGCCGGGCGTGACAGCGACACAAGTGATGATGCGGTAACGACGACCGTCGACGACGATGATCGACGCGTGACGACCACGACCGTTGACGACGATGATGATTCACCGTCGACCACGGCGCGCCGGTCAACGACCACCACGGAAGACGACGAGCGTGATGCGCCGACAACGACCGAGAGTGGCGACGACAACTAGTCGCGGCGACCGGGGCCGAGCTCTCCCCGAAGACCCCTGACCGAACGTCCCGAGGTGGAGAACCGAGACCCGGCCTCGCGGCCGACGCCGTAGGCGTCGCGGTCGTTCACCCAGCTACCCCGACCGGTGTGGAGATGCGGTGTCGTGTCGCGCATGATGCGCTGGGCTCGCTCGGCGCGTTCCACGAGCACGAGCCCACCACCCGGTGAGTCGCGCACGATGGTGCGGTGCTCAGCGCGCAGTTTGCGTTCGACCCCCGAGCAAAAACCGTGCCACCACGACGTGCGGTAGCGGCGGTCACCCTTTGGCATCGAACGTAGAGCCAACAAGTCGGCGGCGGTGAACAGCGTCTCGAGAGCGAACAAGTCGTCGGCGGTACCGAAGGCGACCATCACCACGTCGTCGCGCGTGCCGATCTCCATGTCGCGGTAGTCGGCGCACGAGAGGCTGGTTGCCAGAATGTGGAACAGCGTTCCACGTCGTACCCGATAGGGGCCCGTGATCGTGAACGTCTTGCTGAC
>JAGWWV010000090.1 GCA_018970175.1 Acidobacteriota bacterium | reverse complement strand
AAGTGCGCCCCCTGGGATTCGAACCCAGAACCTGCGGATTAAGAGTCCGTTGCTCTGCCGTTGAGCTAGAGGCGCGACGCGTGAACTATACGACACGTGGGTGCGAAACAAAGAAAGCAATCGGGGGAACTTTGGTCCCGAATGCAGAGAACCCGACCGGCGGAATGCCGATCGGGTTCTCGTTTGGGGTGAGCGAGGGGACTTGAACCCCCGGCCTTCAGGGCCACAACCTGACGCTCTAACCAGGCTGAGCTACGCCCACCAAGAAGAAGAAGTGTGCCACGCCCGACGGGCATTACCAACCGCGTCAGCGGGGCTGTGCGGGCACGGTAATTTCGCGTGGAGGGGGTGCGTATGGAGGCGCAGGAAATCGACTGGGAATCGCGGATCACACCAGACGTGGTGCGGCAATTCCAGACCGATGGTGTCGTGTTCTTCGATCAGTTGATTCATCCGTTGTGGCTGCAATTGGTCGAGATGGGCATCAGCCGCATCATGAACGGTGCGGGTCGCAAGCAGATGTTCTTCGCGGGTGAGGAGGGTGCCTTCATCGACACGGTGCGCAACTGGGACATCACGCCCGAGTTCCAGCGACTCACCTACGACTCGCCGATCGCCGACATTCTCGGCCGACTGATTGGTTCGCCCCGTGTGTGGCTGTTGTTCGACCACGTCTTCGTGAAGGACGCAGGCAATTGCAAGCGCACGCCGTGGCACCAGGACCTCACGTACTGGCCCGTTGCCGGCACGCAAATCGCCTCGATGTGGATCACGATCGATCCGGTGCCCAAGCACGAATGTCTCGAATACATCGCGGGTTCGCACCGCGGTCCCTTGTACGACGGATTCGACCCGCCGCGGGCGGGGGAGGACCCGACGCTTCCGTTCTACGGCGAGGGCTTTCCGCGCTTGCCCGACATCGAAGCCGACCGCTCGCAGTGGGACATTCGCTCGTGGGACATCACGCCCGGTGACGTGATCGTCTTCCATCCGGGAGTGCTGCACGGAGGCGGCCCAACGAGCCAGGGCCGCAAGCGGCGCACCTTGTCGGTGCGGGTGTTCGGAGAAGACGTGGTGTTCGCCTCGCGGCCGCCCACGCGGCCCACCGCGCCGCGTACGCCGGGTCTGCAGTTGCAACTGAAGCCGGGTGATCCGCTGCGCCATCCGTACTACCCGCGCCTGCGCCCGCTACCGGCGAACCAGCGCCCCGAATTCTTCGAATAACGCCGAATTCCGCACGGATCCGAGGGAATTCGTACCTCTCTGGTCCCGGTGCACGCCTTTCCGTTGTCTGGTAGTTTGGGGGGCAAGGAATCCATCGGAGAACGATATGAACGCGACGAATACCACGTTGCAGTCCCAGGTTCGGGTGCGCCCGGACCACCAGAAGCTCGTCGAACGGGCCAAGGAAATCACCGCCGCCGAACTGCAGGTGTACGCATCGCGTACGGCGGGTTCGCAGGCGGCCAACGCCCGGGCGCGGAAAGTGATGCCTCTCGGTGTGCCCTCCAGCTTCCAGGCCTACGACCCGTATCCCATCGTGGTGAGACGCTCCGAAGGCGCCTTCATGGAAGACGTCGACGGCAACCGCTACGTCGACTACGACATGGGCTTCGGCGCACTGTTCTCGGGTCACGGCAACCCGGCCGTGCGTGCGGCGGTCGACGTTCAGTTGGGCAACGGCACGCTGTTCGTCACGCCGTGTGAATTGAACGCGGTCGTCGCCGAACTGCTTGGCGCGCGCTACGGCCTGCCGATGTGGCGTTTCACCAACTCGGGAACCGAAGCAACGATGGACGCGATTCGCGTGGCACGTGGTGTGACCGGTCGCGACAAAATCGTGAAGGTCGAGGGTGGTTATCACGGGCACCACGACGAAGTGATGATCTCGATGAAGCCGCCGCTCGACAAGGCGGGCCCGGCTGACTCACCGATTCCCGTACCGTCGACCGCGGGAGTCACCAAGGCGGTTCTCGGCGACACGATCGTCGTTCCGTACAACGACGCTGCTGCGCTTGAGCGCGCGCTGTCGAACAACGACGTCGCGTGTTTCATCGTCGAGCCGGTGATGGAGAACATCGGTATCTGCCTTCCGCAGCCGGGTTACCTCGAACAGGTGCGCGAGATCACGCAACGTCACGGCACGTTGCTCATCTTCGACGAAGTGAAGACCGGCATCACCGCGGGTTGGGCCGGGGCGACCGGTGCACTCGGCGTGCAGCCCGATCTCGTCGCGCTGGCCAAGAGCATCGGTGGCGGGTTCCCATTGGGCGCGTTCGGCGGCAAGGCCGAGTACATGGACGTCATCACACAGGGCAGGGTCATCCATTTGGGTACCTACAACGGCAACCCGCTGGTGATGGCCGCGGCACAGGCCGTGTTGTCCGAGGTGTGCACGCCCGAAGCCACCGACGACGTCATCGCCCGCAACTCACGGCTGCTGGCCGAGTGTCAGTCGATCATCGATGCAGAGGGTCTGCCGGCGCACACCGTGCAGTTCGGTGCAAAGGGTTGCATCACGTGGGCGTCCCAGCCCATCCGCAACTACCGCGACTACAAGGCGACGGATTTCGATTTGGCATTCGCCCAGTGGATCCACGGAATCAACAGGGGAGTCCTGTTGCCGCCGGGACTCGACGAGCAGTGGCTCATTTCGATGATGCACTCCGAGGCCGACGCGATGTATTACGCAGAAGTTTTCAGTGACTTCGTGTCCGATCTCACACGCTGACGCGCATCGTCTGCCTCGTTCGCGGTGAACGAACGCAGTACCGTCTGATTGGTGAGTGAACTCGAACGTCCCGGCCTGTTGCGCATGCTTCTCCGCGGAGCGATTCGACGTTGTCCGCTGTGCGGCGGCAAGGGTGCGTTCTTCAGCGGCTGGTACAAGCGTGACGATCGTTGCCACACGTGTGGCCTGCTGTGGGAACGCAAGCTCGAGGGTTTCGAACTCGGGTCGATGACCGTCAACGTCATTGCGACGTTCGGAACGATGCTCGTCACCATGGGTATCGGCGTCGCCCTGTCGTACCCCGACGTGGCCGTGGTTCCGATTTTCGCCCTCGTCGTTGTCATCGCCATCGGTATGCCCATCGCGATCTTCCCGATGACGTACAGCATCTGGTTGGCGGTCGATCTCTTCATGCGGGCCCCCGAGCCCGAGGAATTGGCCGATGCCGCGGCCGCGGTGGCCGCTGCCGGGCCGACCCAGTCGCGCCCCTGAGCCGAAATGCTTGACCCGAACACCTGTTCGTAACTACAGTGCTGTTGTTCGAACAGCCCCGTGCAACACCCTTTCCCTAGGGTCCGCACACATTCCGCAAGTCCAGCCATCGCCCCTCGGGGCCGTTCCATCCAGTTCCACAAGCACAGATCCAGCAGCACAGATCCAGAAGCACAGAAAGACGGGCAGTCACCATGGCAAGCGCAGCAAGCAACCGATCCAACGACATCGTGAACAACTCGAACAACGTGGGCGACCGCGACAAGGCCCTCGACGCGGCCCTCGCCCAAATCGACAAGCAGTTCGGCAAGGGCTCCATCATGCGGATGGGCGAAAAGACCGGGATGGCAATCGAAACCATCAGCACCGGCGCCATCCCCCTCGACATCGCGCTCGGTGTCGGCGGCCTGCCCCGCGGTCGCGTGGTCGAAATCTACGGACCCGAGTCCTCGGGTAAGTCCACCCTCGCCATGCACGTCGTGGCCGAGGCCCAGCGCAACGGCGGCATTTGCGCCTACATCGACGCCGAGCACGCCATGGACCCCATCTACGCGCGCTCCATTGGCGTCGACATCGACCAGCTGCTCATCTCGCAGCCCGACACCGGTGAACAGGCATTGGAAATTGCCGACATGCTCATCCGCTCCGGAGCCCTCGACGTCGTCGTCATCGACTCGGTGGCGGCCCTCACCCCGCGTGCCGAAATCGAAGGCGAAATGGGCGACAGCCATGTCGGCCTGCAGGCCCGTCTCATGAGCCAGGCCCTGCGCAAGATCACCGCCAACCTGAACAAGACGAACACCATCGCGATCTTCATCAACCAGCTGCGCGAAAAAATCGGCGTCATGTTCGGCTCGCCGGAGACAACTCCCGGTGGTCGCGCTCTCAAGTTCTACTCGTCGGTGCGTCTCGACATCCGTCGTATCGAGTCCATCAAGGACGGCGCCGAGGTCGTGGGCAACCGCACGCGCGTGAAAGTGGTGAAGAACAAGGTCTCGCCGCCGTTCCGTCAGGCCGAGTTCGACATCATGTACGGCAAGGGCATCAGCCGCGAAGGCGCTCTCCTCGACATGGCGGTCGAGCTGGGT
>JAGWWV010000029.1 GCA_018970175.1 Acidobacteriota bacterium | reverse complement strand
CGTTCTTGCCCATGTTTTTCCTTTCGATGGCCCGTCAGGGCTCTCCGATGATGACGTGAACCTCGCCCATGAAGACGGGGCTCGCGTCGACGTCCATGAAGTTCGGCTCGTCGGCCAGAAGTTCGTCACGAAGTCGCGCCACCTCGTCGGCCGGAGCAGTCGATGCGACACGGTAGATCTCGCTCAGTCCGTCGAATGCAGGAGGAGCATTGCGTTCGCGCGCCAAAGGATTGTCGTCGGCGTTGGCGGGCGTGTGGTTCTGGATGTAGCGGACGAAACCCCAGACGTCGGGTCGACCAAGGGCCCACGGGGCGTGGATGTCGTGCCAATGCCGCTTGAAATCCTCGCGCGAGATTCCGTCACGTCGACGCAGAACGGCCGTGCCGCGCAGTCCGGCTTTCGGGCCGTCGAGCATGGGGTCTTCGTCGGCGATCCAGATGGGGGAGTTGGAATGGTCGATGAAGTTTCTTTCGTCTTCGAGGAGTGCTTGCGACGCGGCAGCGACGGCGTTCGCATCGGTCGAACGCCTGCTCGGGTCGACCCAGAGTTCCGCGACGCCGTCGAAACACGGAACCTTCGTGGGTCGTGCTTCGTGGAGGGTGTGGACCTGCTGGTAGCGGACGATGCCGAGCGTCGATGCATGGTGGGCAACGAGCGGGCCATGCGACGTACGCCAATAGGCCTGGAACTCGTCGCGGGTCAGGTGACCAAGCCGCCGGAGCGGGAAGATGATCCGCTTTCCCATGTCCCTGTTCTAGTCGGTGTATGCGAGCATGAGTGATGCCCAAGAATCGCAAGGTTGTCCTGAAGTCCCATCCTCAAGGCCCGGTGCGGCTGGAGGACTTCGACATGGTGGAGGACGAGACCGAAGCCCTGCGCCCGGGTCAGGTGTGTGTGCGGGTCGATCACCTGTCGATCGACGCCTTCATTCGTACGACGCTCGACGGGGGTGGCTTCCATCAGTCGGCGAAGCTGGGCGGTGTGGTGCCCGCGCTCGGCGTGGGAACGGTGGTCGAGAGCACCGACGCCGCGTTTGCCGTGGGTGACGTGGTGACCGGGCCGATGTGCTCGCAGTCGTATGCGGTACTTCCCGTGGCAGCATGCGGCAAGGTCGACACACAACTAGCTCCTCCGACCGCGTTCCTCGGGGCGCTGAGCATCGCGACAGGTCTCACGTCGTACGTCGGCATGAAGTACGTGGCGAAGATCCATGGCGGTGAAACGGTTGTCGTCTCCGGTGCCGCGGGCGCCGTCGGGTCGCTGGCGGGGCAGGTTGCTCGCCTGCTCGGCGCGGGAAGGGTGATCGGAATCGCCGGGGGACCCGACAAGTGCCGCTTTCTCACGACACAGCTTGGCTTCGACGCGGCCGTCGATTACAAGGCGGGCGACGTGACAGCGAAGCTTGCGGAACAGGCACCCAACGGTGTCGACGTGTTCTGGGACAACGTTGGCGGCGACGTGTTGGATGCGGTGTTGATGAACCTAGCCGTGGAGGCGCGCGTCGTTTTGTGCGGTGCCGTGTCACAGTACGAAAACATGGCCAATGTCCGCGGACCGAAGAACTATCTCAAGATCGCCGAGCGCGACGCGAGCATGTTGGGCTTCACGATCTTCCACTATCCCGACCGCTACGCGGAGGCGACGGCGACGATGGCGGGTTGGTTGAACTCAGGCAAACTCATCGTTCACGAGACTCTCGAGGTCGGCCTCGACCGATTCCCGGCTGCCGTACGCGGGCTACTCGACGGCGGCAACACGGGCAAGTTCCTCCTGAAGGTCGGCTGACCGCGGTCATGGGCGAATTCGTGGCTTGGGTACTGTGTGCCCATGGGGGCATTGGCAAACGAAATCGACCCGCGTGAATTCGATTCACCCGGCTACCAGAAGGATCCCTTTCCGCTCTACAAGCGACTGCGCGACCACCATCCGCTGTTTCGGGACAGGTTCCACAACCGCTGGCTGATCAGCCGCTACGACGACGTCAATGCGGCATTCCAGGACAACGAAAGCTTCGACCGGGCGTTGTACAAGGTCGACGGACCCTACGTGTTCGGGTCTTCGCACGTTTTTGGGCCCAACATCCTTGAATACGGCAACAGTGATCGTCACCGGTGGTTGCGCAACATCATCGCGGGCCAGTTCGTCGGCCAGGGCCTGGTCTCGTTCATTCCGTTCATCGAAAAGATCGCGGGCGAACTGCTCGAGGACTGCATGGGCGAGGGAGAGGTGGAACTCGTCAGCCGATTCTCCAACCAGTTCCCGATCCGGGTGATCTCGAACATTCTCGGCCTGCCGCGCGCCGACGAAGAACGATTCGTGGGCTGGTACCAGGCACTGATTGCGGGACTGGGTTTCGGTGGTGAACATCTGGCACGGGGTATCGCGGCGCGAAATGAAATGTGGAGGTACCTCGAGCCAATCATCGAAGAGCGCCTGAAGAACCCCGGCGACGATCTGCTGTCGAAGATCGCCATTGCAGAACTCGACGGCCAGCGCATGTCGATGGACGAAGTGAAGGGTTTCATCGCTCTTCTTCTGGCGGCGGGCGGTGACACGACCGACAAGGCGATCGCGAACATGTGGTACCACATGCTCTACACCCGTCCCGACCAGTTCGAGGACGTGAAGAAGGACCCGTCCCTTTGGGAGAACGTCTTTGCCGAGATGATGCGCTTCGACGCGGTCGTGCACGTGCAGTCTCGTTACACCACCCGCGAGGTTGAAATGCACGGACGTGTGATTCCCGAACGGTCGCTCATCATCCTCCTTCTCGGGTCGGGCAACCGGGACGAGCGGGTGTTCTCCAACCCCGACACCTTCGACATCCACCGCACCGACATGCACATGGGTCGCGAGAACCGATCGGCCCGCTACAAGGACAAGCTGCCCGGGCACCTCGGATTCGGGGTCGGACAGCACTTCTGCATGGGGTACGCCATGGCGCGCCAGGAGGCCGTCATCGCCTGCACGCGGATGATGGAAGTGATGAAGAATCCACGACCGAAGTTCGCGAACCACGAGGGCATTTCGTCGCCGAACATCGACAGTGGCGGATTCCGGTCGCCCCAGGAACTGTGGATCGAGTTCGACCGGTGATGCGATGAGAGTGACGATCGACCTCGACAAGTGCATCATGGCCGGCGAGTGCGTCTACAACCATCCGTGGTTGTACGAATTCAACGATGACAACCAGCCGTCGGTGAAGGTGGCGATCTTGACCACCGACGACCAGAAGCTGGGTGCGCGCCAGTCGCGGGAGGTTTGCCCCAGCGGTGCGATTCAACTCCACGACGACTGAACGTCGCGACGTAGTCTCGTAGTGCCCGACCTGTCGTCGGGCAGAGGAGGGGAAGTCATGGGCCAACTCGACGGCAAGGTTGCAATCGTCACGGGAGCGGGGCGTGGAATCGGTAAGGCCATCGCCAAGGTGTACGCACGGGAAGGTGCGAAGGTGTGCGTGGCCAGTCGCACGCCGGCAAACGTCGACGCCGTGGTCAAGGAGATCATGGCCGAAGGCAACGTCGCGATCGGCGTGGCGACCGATGTCGGCAAGAAGGCCGACATCTGGAACATGGTGTCAAAGACAGTCGAAGCGTTCGGACCCGTCGACATCCTGGTGAACAACGCGCAGGGCTTCGGAACCGAGAAGAACCCGCGGGCGTCCACCATTCCGACGCCCATTGAAGACACCGACGACGACGAGTGGGACTACACGTTCCGCACCGGCGCAACGGCGACCCTGTGGGGAATGCAGGCCGTGTTTCCCTACATGAAGGAACGAGGCGGTCGCATCATCAACTTCTCGTCGGGCTCGGGGCTCGAGGGTTTTCCGGGGAACACCTGCTACAACGCGACGAAAGAGGCGATTCGCGCTCTCACGCGGACGGCTGCCCGGGAATGGGGCAAGTACCGAATCTCGGTGAACACCGTGAACCCATCGCTGAAGACCGAGGCATGGGACAACTGGGCTGCCAACAACACCGAGTTCGTCGAGGGTCTGAAAGAAAAAATGCCCCTCGGTTTCCTCGGCGACGCCGAGGAACACGGCGGGCCATGGCTCGTGTGGCTGGCCAGCACGGGTGGCGACTACATCACCGGGATGACGTTCTTCCTGAACGGTGGTCGCTACATGAACTGAGTCGCGAATGGCTTCAGACGAGGCCGTTCAAGTGCGACGTCAGGCTCATGACGAAGCCGTCGCCTGGCGGCTGGATCCGCTCGGCGACGATGTCGGCCTCGAACTCGTCGCGTACGCGCATCAGATGAACGTTTGACCACTTGCGGCCATCACCGACGATGGTCCCTTCGACATCGAAGGTTGAGCCGGGGAAGGGGCCCGCCGAGACGACCATGACCACATGATCGAGTGACAGGCCGCCGGTGGGGCGGTCGACCGTGTTCAACTCGGCACGTCGGGGAGTACAGCACGGTAGGACGGTGCGGGCCATCCCGGCGTTCTTGTGAACGTGTTTCTCGGCGAAATCCTTGCGGGTCTGCATTTCGATGAAAGTGCGACGAGTGGGATACCGCACGATGGCGATGCGATCCCAGTCGGCTCCCACGAATGTCCTGCGGACATCGGCCGCGAACATGATGTCTGCACCGATCTTGTTGAGGATCGACGAAGGGTTGTATTTGTCGTCGGCCTCGCGACCGCTGATCGCCGCATCGGTGTCGCCGTCGTATTGTGCGACCTCGTGGTACTTCATGAGGTTGACCATGAAGATGGGTCCGTCCTCGGCCTCGGGTCTGGTTGCGAGAAAGCGACCGTAGTCCTTGTCGATCTGCCCATATCCGTGCGTCAATTTTGCTCGTTCGTCGGCCATGTTCGCCCCCCAATCCGGCTTCGTGCCGTCACCGAGCAAACGGTAGCCGTCAGGAGGCGTGGGTGATCGGAATTCGCTCCTGTTTCGCTTTTGCGGCGATCATCGGAATTCGTACCTCGAGTATTCCGTCGCGGTAGTCCGCCTTGATGTCCTGTTCGGCGGTGCCGGCCGGAAGGCTGATGGTCCGCAGGAACGACCCGTACTGGAACTCGCTGCGGTAGTGGTGGCGATTCTCCGTTTTTGTGTCCTTGCGGCGTTGGACCGAGAGGCGAAGCGTCGAGTCGGTCTTGGTGATCTCAATGTCCTTGTCGGGGTCGGCCCCCGGAATCTCCGCGCGGATGACCATCTGGCCGTCCTCCTGGAATTCCTCGACACGGATCGTCGTCTCCGTGACCATGTCGAGCCAACCCCGATCGAAATCGAAGAAGGGTCGGTCGGGTAGGAGGGACGGCCACGAGAGATCGTTGCTCATTCGGCGAAGGAGTGTCATGGGGTGCCTTTCGTTGGTGGGGCTGGAGTTCCGAAGGTAGGGAGTCATTCGTTGCCCCGCACGGGAACCGGGCGAACCGTGACGGACGTGCGGGTCTAACGTGAGAACCGTCATGGCACGCACACCGCGCGAGAAGGGGCACGTGTTGGCGGCACGCAACGCGCGGGTGTTGTACGTGCCGTCAACGAAGGTGGCGTCGAGCACGATGCGCCTGCTTCTCGCCGAGGCGAACGGCACGCACCGACCCGAGCTGGTTCCGTACCTCGACGGCCCGACGATCTCGGTCGAGCAGAGCGTTCACAACATGATGATCAACGGTCTCGTGCACATGGAATTGCTGCCGACGCGGGTCCAGGCCGAAATGAAAACGTCTCCTGACTGGTGGAGAATCGCCGCCGTGCGCAACCCGTACGCGCGCTTGTATTCCGCGTGGGAGAACCGCATTCTTCTGCGGGCGCCGGGTCAGGTGTTGCCTCAGGCGTGGGATGCCTGCGCCGACGTGATGGTGGGTTCGTCGATCGACATCGGCGAGACGTTCCGCCGTTTCGTGCGGGTTCTCGTGGAAACGCCCGAGGTGTTCGGTCGTGATTCGCACTTCAAGTCGCAGGCGTCGCACTTTGATCTGACTCCGATCGAACTCACCCATCTGATTCGTCTCGACACGGACGGGGAGCTGGTGCGTTTTGCAGATGAGTTGGGCCGCCGCGTGGGAAGAAAGCTGGCGCCGCGACGGCTCAACGAGGGCCTTGGGTTGTCGTATCGCGACGTGATGGATTCGCCGACGGCCGAATTGGTGCGTGGAATCTTCGCCGACGACTTCACCCGGTTCGACTTCGCCAACGAGACGTTCCCCGCCTCGGTCCCACCCGTGGTCGCAACGCAACGCGAGACACACGCGATCCGCTACGCGCGATCGCTGACCGAACGTCTCGAGCAGGTGTCGAAACTGGCGAGGTACCGCACGACGTCTCGCCATCTCGCGGCGCAGGCCCTACGCAACTTTGGCATCCGCCGCTAAGGCGTTGTCGTTGTCGTTGTCGTAGTAGTGGGGGCGACCGATGTTGTCGTCGTTGGCGCAATCGTCGTGGTGGTTGTCGTCGTGGTGGGAGGGGCCGAAGTTGTGGTCGTCGGTGCAGCGGTAGTTGTCGTCGTTGTAGGTGCAACCGTCGTCGTTGTAGGTGCAACCGTCGTCGTGGTGGTTGTTGTCGTCGTTGTTGTTGTTGTAGTGGGTGGTGGCGTGAAGAACGGACCACCCCAGCCCCAGCGGATGTCGACCGGAGATCCGAGTGGCGTACCGGCAGTCTCGGGCAGTGCATCGAGCGCGGTGCGCAACTGCGTCCAGCCGTCCCACGCCGACACGCCAGTGGTGGGACAGCCACCACGAACCTGCGCGCACGCGGCTGTTTGAACCGACATCCCCGGGAAGCGAACGCTGACTCCGAGCGTCTTGGCTCGGGCCGCAATGCGTGCCCACTGACGGGCCTGTGTGCCCGTTTTGGTGTGTATTTGGGGCACCATCACGATGTTGGGTCCGGCCTGCGCCGACACCCACACGATGTCGTCGATCGTCCAGTTGTTGCCACAGATGATCTTGTCGGGGCCGGTTGGACAGCCATCCGCTGATCCGAAGTTCCACAAGCGGATCGACGTCGTCGCTCGAACGAATCCATCGACCCATGCGCGCGCCTGTCCGGCCGGGCCCCAGCCGGGTTCGAGATCGTTGGCGGCCGCGATGGTCACGCGCGGGTCGGCGATGGCGCGCGCTGCGCCGACGAGCTGCGCCCAGCGGCTGCCGCCCGCGAAACCGTTGTGCATCGTGATGCCGCCGGAGTTGCTGGTTCCGATTGCAACTTCCCACGGGCCGGTGCCGCATCGGGCCAGCCCGGCAGCCCACGCAGCGGCAACTTTGGCGATGTCGTCATAGGAAAGTGCGAGGCCAAAGCCGGTCGTGCCGCCTTCGATCTGCCGCCCGAACGAGAGGATGATGACGCCTTGGGGAACCTTCGAGGCCTGTTCGCACGCAGCCTTTTCAGCCGCGGGAAGCGTGACGTCGAGAGGAAACACATCCTTGCCGCGCACGTAGCTCCCGATGGGTACCGCCCACCTGTTGGAGGCCTTGTCGGGTACGGCAAGGGGGTACCAGACGGCGGGCTCGACCGGGTTGGCCGACTGTGTCGGTGCCGCGTTCGGAGTGGCTTCGATCATCGGTGAAACGATCCGGAAAGTCCTGAAGCGAACGAGCAGACGGGTCCGACTCAGCCTGATCGAGACCCGCACGGAGCACCGACCCGAAAGGGAGACCACCAAACTGCTGCCGATGCGCGAGCACTTCCCTCGGACGAGCCAAGACCGCTTGCCCGGTGTGCTGGTGGTGATCAGGTTGTCGAGCGGAACCGACGACCCCGCCGCGAGCGTCCGTGTTGTCCACGAGACCCGATGGATAGTGGAAGCCGTGGCTGTTGCAGCCCGAGGCGCTGCGGCAATGGCCGCAGTCATCGCGACAGCGGCGATGATGGTCGCAAACGCGCGACGAAGGATGTTCGTCGAGACATCCATACGTATATGCAAGGCTATCGGTCGAAGTGGAGTCGTTGCTTCCTAGGTTTCTTGCATGCAGCACGAAACTGATGCGGAACATTCACTCTCTGAGATCGTTGTCGTCGGCATCACTCGAGATCGTTGCGAAGTGTGGACGCTCGACGAAAGGCAGCGGGCACCTCTTGCGGTCGTCGTACGTCGCGACGAGCAAGCCGAACATCGACACGTCCGCACCGGTCAATTTGCACACGGTCACGGATCAAACGAGGGTTTTCTCGGATACTTCAACGACATCGCTGCGGTTCTCGCAGGGACCGGCGAGGTGATGTTGGCCGGTCACGGAACAGGCAAAGCAAGCGCGATGGAGGACTTTGCCGAGTTCCTGCGGAGGAATCGCGCAGAGCTGTTCTCCAAGGTGAGCGAGTTGCGTTACGTCGACCTGCCACACACGACCGGCCGCGAGTTGGCGGCACTCGGTCGCAAATGGAAGAGTGATCAGAAGGTGACGGGGTGCGGCAGTTGAGTCACGGTCGCGCCGGTCATCACGACGAATACCGGGGCGGACGCTTCTCCGAGCGGGCGCGCAGCGTCTCCTGGGCGTCGTCGGAAAAGGTGGCCATGATCTGCTGACGGTTCTCGAGGTCGATGGCGGCCTGCATTCCGGGAATCTCGAGCGCACTCCACATGCCTTCTTTGGTGAGAGCGACACCGATGGGGCTGTTCAACATGATCTCCGCAGCTTTTTCGTATGCACGGTCGAGCAGCACCGCGGCAGGAACGGTCTCGAGAACCAAGCCGATGCGCTCGGCTTCGGCTGCGTCGAAGATGCGACCGGTGAGCATCAACTCCTGGGCTCGTGCCGCTCCAATGAGGCGGGGAAGCAGCCAGCTCGTGCCGATGTCGCACGCAGACAAACCGATGCGAATGAAAGCTGCATTGAATTTCGCGCTGTCCGCGGCGATGCGAATGTCGGACCCGAGCACCAGTGCGAAACCCCCGCCGGCCGCCGGGCCGTTGACGGCTGCGATGATCGGCTGCGGAATCGAGCGCATGTGCGGAATCAGCGAAGCGATGTGCTTCTGTGTTGCAAACGATGCCTCGACCTTGCCCGGTTGCTTGCGTCCAGGGGCCACCCCGTATCCGCCGAGATCGAGGCCGGCACAAAAACCCCTGCCGGCGCCGGTGAGCACCACGACACGCACCGAGGCATCCGCCGCGAGCCGGTCGAGGGTGACGTGGAACATCTCGACGAGCTCGCTCGTCATGGCGTTCAACTTGTCGGGACGGTTGAGCGTGACGAGCGCGATGCCGGTGGCGGGAGTGGTGACCTCAACGACGGACATGATCACATCATGTCATGCATGGTTTTGCTCGGCGTGCACGAATCTATAGGTGAGGTTCACGCGTGGTGCGGTGCTGCGCTTCGTCCGTGCAATTCGGTGTTTCCAGTTCGCTTGGGTGGTCCCGCTCATGACGAGGATCGACCCGTGCGGCAGCACGACGTTGATCGTCTCGCCCGAGACGCGGTGACGAAAATCGAACCGCCGCTCGTCACCGAATGACAGAGAGGCAATGACGGGTTCGGGGCCGAGTTCGGGCTCGTCGTCGGCATGCCATCCCATGGCGTCGTCGCCCGAGCGATAGAGGTTGGCGAGGACGGAGTTGAACTTCGCGCCCGTCACTTCCTCGCATGAATAACGGAGCTCGTCGAGGGTTTTCGTCCACGGTTCTGGGGCGCGTCGCACACCCGAATAGGTGTAGGAAACACCGGTGTCACCGACCCAGCATGACAAGCGCGGTTCGGTCATCTTCTTGCCGAAGAGAACCAGGTCATGGGACGTCCACGGCACCTCCGAACGAATGGCCGCGAAGATGCGGTCGGATGCGTCACGCGGAAGAAACGTCGGCAACAAGCGCGCCGAGCCGTCGTACGGCAGGATCTCCTGCCAGGACTTGCCGTCGGAGTGTTCGAGGTCGAGCTTCACGTCGTGGTCAGAATAGGATCGAACGAAGGGGGCAAGCAGTGTCACAGGTCGACTACAACCCGTTCAGCGGTCCCGACTTCGAGGACCCGGCAGCCGCGCACAAGCGTTTGCGCGACGCGTGTCCGGTCCATCGGTTCACCGGGGGAGGCTTCGAGTTCATCAGCCTCACGAAGCACGACGATGTGCTGGGAGCCCTGAAGAACATCGAGACGTTCTCGTCGTTGTGGGGACAGGGGCCGCACCGCAAGCCCGCGATCGCGCTCTTCAACGACCCACCCGAGCACACACGCTTCCGTCGGCTCATCAACACTTCGTTCACGCCCCGGGCGGCGATGGCACTGGAGCCGATGATCGTGGCACTCGTCGATGAACTTGTCGAGGACATGGTTGCCGGCCCGGCACGTGACGCCGATCTTCACGACGCGCTGGCGATGCCGCTACCCGTCATCGTCATCGCGCGCATGCTCGGGGTACCCGAAGAGATGCGCGACACGTTCAAGGAATGGAGCGACTCGCAACTCCAGGGTATGAACGGAACCGATCCCGCCCGCGAGAAGCGCGCCCGAGAAGCGCTGGCCGAGTACATGCTGGCCGAAGCCGAGAAGCGACGGGTGATTGCCCGTGCGGGTGGCGAAATGCCGCGCGACATCATTTCCGACATCGTCGCCGCATCGCTCGACGACGAACGCCCCATCACCGACGCCGAGATGCTGTCTCTCCTCACCCAGATCCTCGTCGGGGGCAACGAAACGACCACGTCGCTGATCACCAACCTCCTGTGGAGACTTCTCGGTGACAGATCGCTGTGGGAACAAATCGTCGCCGATCCGAGCCTCGTCGACGTGGCGGTCGAGGAGAGTCTGCGCTTCGACCCGCCGGTTCTTGGTCTCTACCGCACGACAACGTGTCCGGTGACGATGTCGGGTACCGACATCGCGCCCGAGGAGAAGGTGCACGTGCTCTACGCGTCGGCGAACCGAGACCCCGACGTGTGGGAACACCCCGACGAGTTCCGACTGGATCGCGATCTCAACCGACTGCGCCAGCACCTGTCCTTCGGGTTCGGCACCCATGTGTGTCCCGGGGCCGCACTGGCAAGAACCGAAGCCCGCGCGGCCCTCCACAAACTGATCTCCACAGTCCCGTCGCTTCGCCTGGCGGGCGATCCCGAACGCATCGAAACCTTCCTACTGTGGGGCAAGCGGACGTTCCCCGTCACGTGGTGAGCTGACCCCGTTTCACCATTTCCATTGATGGCTTCACCATTCCATCATCGGGTCGTAGACGGCGTTCTGGTTCCCCATGGCGTTGCCCGCGTCGGCCACCAACAACTGACCCGTGATGGACCGCGCGGCCGGTGAGCAGAGGAAGAGGATGTGCGCGGCCGTCTCTTCGGGGCTCTGCAGTCGACGTATCGGAGTGTCGTTGATGATGCGCTGGGTGTAGGCGGCGACGTCGGGGGAGATGTTGGCGACTTCTTCCTCTCGGAAGCCCTGTGTGTCGACCGGCCCCGGAGCCAAGGCGTTCACGGTGACTCCGCGATGGGCAAGATACAGCGCCGCGGTACGTGTGAGATTGACGACCCCCGCACGGGCGGCTCCCGAATGGATGAATAGGGGCGCCCCGCGTTCGCCAACCTGGTTGTGGACGATGTTGACCACCGAGCCGTCGCCCGCGGCGATGAGATCGGGAACGAAGCGGCTCATCATGTTCCAGGTTCCGTGGAGGTTGAGGTCGACAACGGCCCGAAAGCCCCGGTCTGAAATCTGCGACGGGCGGGCGGGAAACTGGCCACCGGCGTTGTTGACGAGGAAGTCGAGCTTCCCGAATTCTCCGATGACGTGTTCGCGGAGCGCCTCGACGCTTTCGGTGTTCCGAATGTCGGTGACGAACGACGTCGCGGGTCTGCCGATGTCGTGCAGATCATGAAGGGTGCGTTGGAGGTTCTCGGCATCACGTGCGGCGATTGCCACCGATGCGCCGAGCTCGGCGAAGCCGAGTGCAGTGGCGCGACCGATTCCGCGACCACCACCCGTCACGAGAACCGTGCGACCCTCAAAGAGTCCGGGCGCAAAAGTCTCGGGAGCCGTCTTGGGTGTGCTCGTCATGCGGCGACAGTAGCGAAGTCAACTACGGTACGAATCATGCGGGCAGTGTTGTGCAGTGAATTCGGACCCCTCGAGGGTCTGCAGGTCGTCGAGCTCGACGACCCCAAATTGCGGTCGGGGCACGTGCGCTTGAAGGTGCTGGCCAGTGGAGTCAACTACGTCGATGGTTTGTTGGCCCAGGGTCGTTACCAAATCAAACCGCCACTGCCCTTCGTGCCCGGAATGGAAGTCGTCGGGGAAGTCGTCGAGGTGGCGACCGACGTGTCGGCATCCCTCGTCGGTTCCCGTGTGCTTGCGAATCTCGGATTCGGTGGCTATGCGACTCAGGCCGTGGCGCACGCCGATCGCCTGATCGAGATTCCCGATGCGATGACCACCGGCCAGGCGGCGAGCTTTCTGCAGAGTTATCTCACTGGTTGGTTCGCATTCGTCAACCGTCTCGGTGTCGACCCCGCGCGTCCCGCGGCGAATGCCGACAAATGGCTGCTCGTCCTGGGTGCCGGCGGCGGCGTCGGCCTCGCAGCGGTCGATATCGGAGTGGCGCTGGGCTACAAGGTGATCGCCGCTGCGTCGTCGGCCGAAAAGCGTGAACTCGCCCTCGCCCGTGGTGCGTTGCACGCCCTCGACGTGTCCTCGGGGGACAACGAGGTGAAGGAACGGGCAAAGGAGCTGTCGGGTGGCGGCATCGACGTTCTCTACGACCCGGTCGGCGGCTCGTTGGGAGAGGTGTGCCTGCGGGCCCTCGGCGAAGACGGCAACTACCTCGTCATCGGTTTCGTCGGGGGGATTCCGAAGTTGCCCGCGAACCAGGTCCTTCTGCGCAACCGACGGGTGACCGGAGTCGATTGGGGCGCCTGGGCCATGCGAAATCCGGAAGCGAACAACGCCATGTTGCGCGACATCCTCTCGTTCATCGAAGGGGGACGTTTGTCGCCCGTCGAGCCGACGGCGTACCCATTGTCGAAAGCAGCGGTGGCTCTGGCCGATCTCGAGGCGCGTCGCGTCGCAGGGAAGGTCGTCTTGTTGCCCGACTGAGAACGGCCGAGAACTAGGGTTGCCACATGGCAAAACAGAGACCGTTCAGATTCGGTGCAAAAGCAAAAGTTGCGAACAGCGGCAAGGAATGGGCCGACATCGCCAAGCAGGCAGAGGACCTCGGATACGTCAGTCTGCAGATCGACGACCACTACACCAAGCAGTTGGCGCCCGTCCCCGCGATGATGGCCGCGGCCTGTGCCACTTCGACGCTGAAGGTGGGCACGCTGGTTGCCGGCAACGACTTCCGCAATCCCGTCGTGTTCGCGAAGGAAGCCGCAACCATCGACATGCTGTCCGACGGACGGTTCATGCTCGGCCTCGGCGCGGGCTGGATGAAAGAGGACTACACCATCACGGGTATCCAGCAGGACGACGCGATGACGCGAATCCACCGCATGGACGAGGCCATCGACGTGATGCGCGGACTCTGGGGTGCCGGGCCGTTCTCGCACAATGGTCGCTTCTACAGTGTCTCGGAAATCGACGCGTGGCCAAAGCCGGTGTCGAACATTCCGATCATCGTCGGCGGTGGCGGCGAAAAATTGCTCGCCATGGCGGGACGCAAGGCCGACATCGTCGGTATCAACCCGAAGATCGTCGGACGGTCGATCAACCCGCGTTCAATGGCAACCGCCGCGGCCGATGTGGTCGACGAAAAGATCCGCTTCGTGAAGGCGGGTGCTGGTGATCGTTTCGACGACGTCGAGCTGTCACTGCAGGTTTTCGTCACTGTGGTGACTGACGACCCGAAGGGCGTGGCCGAGAAGTACGCACCGGCCTTCGGTCTGCCGCCGGAGGTCGTCCTCACGGCGCCGTACTTCCAGATCGGCAGCGTCGCGCAGATCACCGAGAACCTCATCGCGCTCCGTGAGCGGTGGGGCATCAACTACATCGCTTTCCAGCAGGATGCGACCGCGGCGATGGCGCCCGTGGTTGCCCAGCTCAGCGGCAAGTGACGGTCAACCCGAGGCTCGCGCCGTTCGGAACGACAATTTTCGCCGAGATGTCGGCGTTGGCCGTCGAACTGAACGCCGTGAATCTTGGTCAAGGATTTCCCGACAGCGACGGTCCACCCGAGGTCCTCGACACCGCCATCGAGGCGATTCGCTCGGGGCTGAACCAGTATCCGCCCGGTCCGGGCATGCCCGTGCTTCGCCACGCCATTGCTGCCCACCAGAAGCGCTTCTACGGCGTTGAATACGACGCCGACAGCGAGATCTTGGTGACCGCGGGTGCTACCGAGGCAATTGCCGGCGCGCTTCTCGGGCTGCTGCAGGCCGACGACGAAGTGATCGTGTTCGAACCCATGTACGACAGTTATCAGGCATGCATTGCGCTCGCGGGAGCGCGGGCGATTTCCGTCGTCCTGCGTCCGCCGTCGTACAGGCCCGATCTCGATGCCGTGCGGAGGTCGATCGGCCCGCGCACCCGCGCGATTCTGGTGAATTCGCCGCACAACCCGACGGGATCGATGTTCAGCGCAGACGAGATGGCTGCCATCGCGGCCATTGCCGCCGTCCACAATCTCATCATCATCTCCGACGAGGTGTACGAACATCTGGTGTTCGACGGACTGAGTCATCGCAGCATGGCCGAATATCCGGGCGCCCGCGAACGAACACTCGTCATCTCGAGCGGCGGGAAGACGTTTCGCACGACGGGATGGAAAATCGGTTGGGTATGCGGACCCGCGAACCTGGTTGCGGCGGCGCGGGCTGCAAAGCAGTTCCTCACGTATGTCAACGGCGGACCGTTTCAGCCGGCGATAGCGCGCGGTCTCGGATTGCCCGATTCATATTTCGCCGAGGTGGCGCGCGATCTTCAGGATCGTCGCAATGAACTCGTGCCGTCACTCGAGGCGGTGGGTTTCGAGGTGTTCCCATCATCTTCCACCTACTTCGTCACGGTCGATGCAGCACCGATCGCCCCCGCAACGGCAGGCAAGGAGTTCTGTCTACGGATGGCACGTGAGGCGGGAGTGGTGGCGATTCCGAACGAGGTCTTCTACACCGCCGAGAACCGGGCGGTGGGTCGCAGTCTCGTTCGGTTCGCCTTCTGCAAGCGACGCGAGGTCATCGCCGAAGCCTGCGAGCGTCTGGGAAGATGGAAGCCATGAGAGTCGCGGCGCTTCAGCACGACATCGTGTGGCTCGACCGCGAGACGAATTTCGCACGCCTCGAGCCGATGATTCGTGAGGCCGCATCGAACGGCGCGGGACTCGTCGTCCTGAGCGAGATGTTCTCCACCGGATTTGCAATGGGCGACGAGTGGGCGGCGCGTCTGTCAGAGCCTCGTGACGGAGCGTCGTCGCGGTTCCTGCGCGACATGGCGTCGTCGTACGGCACGTGGGTGGCGGGTTCCTGTCCGGAGATTGCCGCGGACATGAGACTTCCTGCGAACACGCTGGTCATCGCGGGGCCCGACGGCACCATTCATCGGTACGAGAAAATTCACCCGTTCACCTACGGCGGGGAAGACCGCTACTTCCGCAAGGGTTCCGCCCATCTGACGGTCACGATCGACGGGGTCAGGGTGTCCGGTTTCGTCTGTTACGACCTGCGGTTTGCCGATCACTTCTGGTCGCTTGCCGACACGACCGACTTGTACATCGTCCCGGCGAACTGGCCGGCGTCTCGGGCCGAGCACTGGTCGACGTTGCTCGCTGCGCGTGCGATCGAAAACCAGGCATACGTCGTCGGGGTGAATCGCGTCGGAGCCGGTGGAAACCTGACCTACGGCGGAGGTTCGCGCATCGTCGGTCCCTTCGGCGAGGACCTGGCGCAGGCCGGCGACGGGGAGCAGATTCTCTACGCCGACGTCACCGCCGATCAGGTCGCTGAGACTCGCGCGAAGTATCCGTTCCTTCGCGACCGGTGATGCTCTATCTGAGCTTTGGCCAGTTGGTGAAACGTTCGAGTGCGGCGAGGGTTGATTCCATCGCATCAGGGTGGACCGGATGCGAGATGAGGAACCCCTGCGCCTTTGCGCAACGGAGGTCGGCGAGCGACTGCAACTGCCTGATGCTCTCGACTCCCTCGGCCACCGTGTCGAGACCGAGCGCGTCGGCCATGGCGATGATGGTCTTGACGAGCGATCGGGCGCTCACGTCGTCGGCGATACCCGAGATGAACGCGCGGTCGATCTTCAGGCGCTGGATCGGAAAGCGCTGCAGCAGCGACAACGACGAATAACCCGTACCGAAGTCGTCTATCGCGACTCGTACACCGAGCGCGTTGAGTCGTCGCAGGGTCGCAAGTGCCTGGTCGGGCTCGGCGATCATGACGCCCTCCGTGACCTCGAGCCACAGCTGCTGCGGCCGGATACGCGAACGGGTCAGCGCCTCGTTGACGGCCGACGTGAAGTTGGGGTCGTGAAGCTGACGTGGCGAGACGTTGACCGACATGGATGCCGACTCGGGGCACACACCTCGGTCGATCCACTCGCGAAGGTGGGACAGGGCCTCGAGCAGGGCCCACGCGCCGATCGGAACGATGGTGCCGGTCTCTTCCGCGATCGGGATGAACTCGGCGGGCGACACGGTGGTTCCGTCCTCTTGTTCCCAGCGCATCAGGGCCTCGAAACCGATGACATCACCGAGTTGAATGTCGATGATCGGCTGGTGAACGAGTCGCAGCTCACGGCGTTCGAGGGCCCGGTACAGAGCCGTCTCGATCGACAGGCGTTGGGTGACGCGTTCGAGCATCGAGTCGTCGAAGACGGCGATGCAGTTGCGTCCGGCATCCTTGGCGCGGTACATCGCCGTATCGGCATTGCGCAGCAGTTCCTCGGCGGTGACTGACCCGGACGGGGAGCCGAGCGCCACGCCGATGCTGGCGGAGACGAAGACGTCGCCCTGTGACACCTGAAGCGGCTCGTGAAACGCCGCCAGCACGCGTTCGGCGAGTTGCATCGCGTCGCCGGTTGTGCGCGACGAAGGGTCGAGGACGACGAATTCGTCGCCGCTGATCCGGCCGACCTGGGCGCGTTCGGGAATCGTGTTGCGAAGGCGTCGGGCGACCGCGAGGAGAACGTCGTCGCCCGTGCCGTGACCGAGCGAGTCGTTGATGTTCTTGAAGCGATCGACGTCGATGAAGAGCACCGTCGGGCGACGATCGGCGCGCCACGACTGTTCGAGTGCGTCGGAGATGTGGTCGAGCATCAGATTGCGGTTCGGCAGCTGCGTGAGCGGGTCGGTTTGCGCCAGCTCCACCAGAACGGCTTGCGACCGTGCGTTGTCGCGTACGGCCTGGATGACGCGGGCCGTGACTGCGGCCGCAAGCACGAAGAGCGACACCGTGCGCACGACCCGGTCGAGGCGGTCCTGCGGGTCCATCGTCGAGACGACAACCAGGGGGACGATGAGGGCGAGGGTGGTGAGGACGAGGCGACCGAGAACCGGCCGGCGGAGTCGAATCGAGCCGCGTTGGCTGAGGCCACGCACGGAAGGGTGGAGAAATGTCGCGGCCGCCAGGAACAGGGACGTGACGTAGGGGGCGTTGCCGTAACGGGTTCCGACCGACAGGTGCCCCGATTTGTCGAGCGCGTAGAGAAGATCACCGACGAGTGACAGAGTGATCGCGCCCGACAGCAGCCATACGGCGGGTGTGCGGTTCGCATCGGAGAAGAGCAGCGAAACCAGGAGGAAGAGAACGACCGTGCTGGTGGCGAGCGTGACTCCCCGCAGGCCGGTGACGATGTTCGGTTCGACGATCGCGTCGATCGACGGTTGGATGAGCAGCACCCAGATGAGAATCCACGTGCCGAGGGCGACGATGAGGCCGTCGCCGAGGGAGCGAACGAGAGACGCACCGCTTCGTCGGACGGTCACGATCAACAGGGCCGCTGCAAGCGTCAACTGAACGGCGAGGAATCCTGCCTCGGTGGCGATCCGCAGGGCGGTTCCGTCGCCGGCACCGTCAAGAATCTGGGCGGTGGTTGAAAACACCGCGATTGCAAGGACGAAAGACCACGTCGCGACCGACGGTCGATGCGTTGCGAGACCCGCCACCACGCCCACCGCGAGAAGGATGGTTGCAGCGAGGTAGATGACGTCGTTCGTGGCCGGGTCGTCGATGAGCGCATGGAAGATCCCGGCGATGAGGCCGAGAACGACGAGTACCCACGCAATGCGGGAAAAGCTTGTACGCACTGGGTTTTGAGCGTACACATGCCCGCATTTGTGGGGGTGGACCAACTAATCTGACGACGGGCGGAGAGTCACCCGAATCGACCTCCCATGCACGTCACACGACACTCCGCCATCGCAGATCCCACGTTGATCGACCGCCTGTGGTCGTTGTACGTGCGTGCGTACCTGCCGGTTGCCGAAGAGACGGTCACCCACGAAATGCTCGACCGAGTCGAATTCGCCGGTCAGTTGCGTTCGTCGGTGAACCGGGTGTGGGTCGTCTGGGATGGCGACATGCCCGTCGCCATGACCGTGATCTCGACCGATGTGCGCTCGACGCGCTGGCTCTCGGAGCAGTATTTCGCCAAGCACTTTCCCGATCGATACGCCGCCGGGCAGGTCCACTACGTCGTGTGGGCCGTCGTCGACCCCGACTACGGAGCGCGCGGTGCGGTGGTGCACCTCGGAAAGCACTGCCTTGCAGTCGAAGCGGAGGAGGGCGCGCTTCTCGTGTTCGACACACCCGAGGTGAACCAGCCAAACGAGACGGGCGGATCGGCCGAACTGCTGTTGCGCCTGGCGCGGATGGTCTCCGATGCCGATTTGGTGCCCATTTCGGTGCAGCGGTACTACGCAATCAGTTTCCCCGCCCCGCCCCGCTACCGTGATGGGGCAGATGTCGAACACGTTCTCCAGCGCCCGGTCGGTTGACGTCGTCGTCCCCGGCGCACACTTGATGGCCGAACTTCTCGGTCTGCGCGACGGAAACCTGCGTCTCGTCGAGCGCGCATTCCCCGACACCGATGTCTCGGTTCGGGGAAACGTCATTCATCTCGAAGGTGGGCAGACCGACGTCGTCGGACGTTTGTTCGAAGAGTTGGTGCGACTGTTGCAACGCGGTGAAGCCCTCGATCAGACCGTGGTCGGTCGCTCGATCGAAATGGTGCGCAGCGACCAGAGTCCGAGCGATGTTCTGTCCGACGAAGTCGTGCGGATGCCCAAGGGTCGGTCGGCCAAGCCGAAAACCGCAGGTCAAAAGCGTTACGTCGACGCCATCCGCGAGAACGTCATCACGTTCGGTCTCGGACCGGCAGGCACCGGCAAGAGCTGGCTGGCCGTGGCGATGGCAGTGCAGGCACTGCAGGCCAAGCAGGTGCAGCGCATCATCCTCACCAGGCCCGCGGTCGAGGCAGGAGAGCGGCTCGGCTTTCTGCCCGGAGACTTGATGGCAAAGATCGACCCTTACCTTCGACCGTTGTACGACGCCCTCTACGACATGCTCGAACCCGAGGCCGCAGCGCGCCTGGTCGAACGGCAAGCAATCGAAGTCGCACCGTTGGCGTTCATGCGCGGACGCACCCTCAACAATTCGTTCATCATTCTCGACGAGGCACAGAACACGACGCCCGAACAGATGAAGATGTTCCTCACGCGCATCGGCTTCAATTCCCGTGTCGTCGTCACCGGAGACCTCACGCAGGTCGATGTCGCCCAGGGACGCAGCGGATTGTTCGATCTCGAACGCGTGCTGAGCGGAATCGATGGGCTTGCCTTCGTTCACCTGGGCAAAGCCGATGTCGTACGACACCGCATCGTTGCCGACATCGTTGCGGCCTACGAAGACGCCGGCCGGAACTGATCGTCCGATGGTCGGCTTTCTCTCGCGTCAACGACGACCGCGCCGTGTCGGTGGTGACGGCTCGGTCCGGGTCTTTTGCGCCGACGAGCAATCGGAGGTCGACCTCGAGGTCGAACGGTGGCAGAAACTCGCAAGTGACGTTCTCGCGGCTGAAGGTGTCCGCGGTGCGGCAGAGCTCAGCATCCTGTTCGTCGACGAAGCCACGATCACCGAGATGAACAAGGTGCACATGGGCAAGGTGGGTCCGACCGACGTTCTTGCTTTCCCCATCGATGCGGTGATCATCGACGAGTCGGCAGGCCCCGGACGCGTGTCGCGGGGACCCGACAGGCCCGACCCCGACGCCGACGATCATCCGTTGCTGCTTGGCGACGTTGTGTTGTGTCCTGCGGTTGCCGTTCGCCAGGCGCCAACCCACGCCGGAACGACCGACGACGAGATCGCCTTGTTGGTGACGCACGGTGTGTTGCACGTGCTCGGATACGATCATGCCGATGACGACCAGCGGATCGCCATGCAGCGACGCGAGACAGTCCTGCTTGAAGAGTTCCACTGGCGACGACCCGCTCCCAGCGGATTTCGGATCGACCACCCCGAAGACGGTGCGGTGACGTGACGTGTTGACACGCTCCGCTGCCCTCGTGGCGGCGACCCCAACCGGCAGCGACTGGGGCATGCTCGTTGCGATCGTGCTACTTCTGATCGTGCTCATCTTCCTGGCCGCGGCCGAGATGGGCCTGTCGAAAATGACGAAACCCAAAGCGGCAGCGATGGCCGACCAGGGCCTGAAGTCCGGGCGTGCACTATCGCGCCTGGTCGAGGACCCCGCTCGATGGGTGAATCCGATTCTTCTCACTGTGAACGTTTGCCAGACGGTCCAAGCCACTTTGACCGGCGTCGTTGCAGGGCGCCTCTTTGGCGCCGCCGGCGTCGTCATCGGCATCGCGGTGAACGTCGTCGTTTTCTACGTGCTGGCCGAGGCGGTGCCCAAAACCTACGCGGTCATCTACCCGGAGAAGGCGGCCCTCTTGGCGGCCCGCCCGGTGTGGACCCTCGCCAACTTCTGGCCGTTGCAGGTCGTCTCCCGGGGTCTCATTTCGTTGACCAACGTCATCGTGAAGGGCAAGGGTCTTCAACAGGGCCCGTTCGTGTCCGAGCAGGAACTCCTCGGCATCGTCGAGGCGGCGGCCCAAGACGAGGTCATCGAGCACGAAGAGCGCGAACTGATCGAGTCGATCATCGAATTCGGTGACACCGTCGTGCGGGAAGTCATGGTGCCCCGTCCCGACATCGTCACCATCGACCATGATCTCACGATCACCGAAGCCCTTGATGTCGCGATCACCGAGGGGTACAGCCGATTGCCCGTTGTGCGCGAGGTCGACGACGATATCGACGTCGTAGGAATCACCTTTGCCAAGGATCTCATGCGGGCCGAGCGCGACGGACGAGGTACCGAGCCACTCTCGGGGCTGGTGCGCAGCGTGCGAATCGTGCCCGAGAACAAACCGGTCAGTCGCTTGATGCGAGAAATGCAGACCGACAAGTTCCACATGGCAGTCGTCGCCGACGAGCATGGCTCGATCGCGGGGATCGTTTCGCTCGAGGACTGTCTGGAAGAACTCGTGGGTGAAATCGTCGACGAATTCGACCAGGAAGAACAAGAGATCAAGCGCATGCCGAACGGCGACTATCTGGTCGTCGGAAAGGCCTCGGTGGGCGACGTCAACGATCTACTTGCGATTCGCATCCCCGACGACGACTGGGACACCATTGCCGGCTTCGTGTTCAACATGCTCGAGCACGTTCCGGAGCCCGGAGAATTCGTTGAACACGAGGGATGGCGATTCGCCGCGGAAAGCGTCGAGGGTCGTCGCATTGCCGTGGTGCGAATCTCGGCCTGCCCGCCCGCCGACTAGTTTGGCGCAATGGAAGTTTCGCTGAAAGGCCGCGTCGCCCTCGTTACCGGCGCATCGAAGGGGATCGGGTTTGCGATCGCAAAGACGATGGCCGAGAGCGGAGCGAGAGTGATGCTTTCGTCCCGCAAGGAAGACCAGCTTCGGGCGGCAGCTGCCAACATCGATGGTGACACCGAGGTGTTCGCCGCCAACGCAGGAGATCTCGAAGCCGCGTCGCGCTGTGTCGATGCCACAATCGAGCGGTTCGGGGCCGTCGACATCCTCGTCAACAATGCCGCGACCAACCCCTATTTCGGCAAGACGCTCGGCGTCGATGAATCCCGATTCGCCAAGACCTTCGATGTGAACCTCAAGGGTCCTCTCTTCTGGTCGCAGATCGTGCACGAGCGGTGGATGAAGGATCATCCCGGCGTGATCATGAACATCGCATCGGTCGGCGGGATGCGCGCAGAGATCGGTCTGGGTGTCTACAACCTCACCAAGGCGGCTCTCATTCACATGACCCGCCAGTTGGCAAGTGAGATTGGTCCCTCGCGGGTTGTCGGTATCGCGCCTGGTCTCGTGAAGACGGACTTCGCCGCCGTTCTCGTCGACAATTTTGGCGAAACGCTTGCCGCACGATTGCCGACGAAGCGACTCGGGGAGCCCCAGGACATCGCGAATCTTGCGGTGTTTCTCGCATCCGACGCGGCGAGCTGGATCACCGGCGAAACGTACGTGATCGACGGTGGTGCAGGTGTTGCGGGCGCCGGCTAAGCGCTCAGAGGTCAGAGTCGGTGGCGTGTCGTGCCACGAGCGGGGCGCCAACTGAGATCGCCGCGAAAACAATCACACCACCAACGAGAAACGGTGCCGCGTAGCCGTGGCTCTTTGCAATGAATCCGCCAACTGCCGAACCAACGGCGATGAATCCCGTGCCGATGAAGCGGTATGCGGAATTCACGCGGCCGAAGAGATCACTCGGGATGATTCGCTGCCGGAGGGACACCGTGGCGACATTCCACACCGTGCCGGCAATTGCGGTCACGGTTGACGCGACGAGAGCGACGGGAATGTTTCGCCAGATACCCATCGCAAGGCTCGAGACGGCGAAGGTGGAGTACGAAACAATGATCGTCGACGACGTACCAAACCGTGAGGAGACACGGTCACCGGCAACGCCTCCCAGAATCGACCCCGCACTCATCGCAGCAAGAAGCACGCCGTACCCGCGACCCGTGACCCCCAACTCGTCGCTCGCATACTTGACGAATAGTGCTTGCCCCATTTGTGTCGCCATGTTGCAGATACCCAGCAGGATCGCCAGTGTTCGCAGCAAGCGGTGTGCAAAGAGCCAGCGTAAACCCGCGGCGAGTTGCGATCGGAACGAGTCTCGTTCGCCGGTGGGCGAACCGGTCTCCTTCTCGAGGTTTGAGCTCATCGGAATGGTGGCACGAATCGACGCCACGAGATAAGCGGCAACCCCAAACGATGCCGCATTGACGGCGAACGGCACGCCGATGGCGGCGACAAAAGCCCAGGCACCGAGCGGGAGCCCGAGAAACGTGTTGCAGATCACCTCGGTCGCGAAGAGGCGCCCGTTGGCCTTTTCGAGCATCTCTGCGGGGACAATCGAGGGTAGAAAAGCCTGTGCGGACATGTCGAAGACGACTTCGAAGGCACCGATGAGGGTGACGATGACAACGAGGAGGCCGATGTTCATCGCGCCGGTCGCAGCAAGAAGTGCAATGAGTGCAAACAGGGTGCAGCGCGCGATGTTCGCCCGCACCATGAGCGTCCTTCGGTCGAGCCGGTCGATGACGACCCCGAGGGGCAAGGACAAAAGCAGCCAGGGAAGCGTTGCGCCAACGCCGACCAGCGCGATGAGTCTCGGGTCGTTGGTGAGGGAGGCCGCCAAGAGGGGGCCGGCCGCGGCTTCCATGCCGTCGCCGATATTGGATACTCCCGACGCCAGCCACTGGCGGCGAAATGCGGTCGGCAATGTCACTCGCGCGACGTTAGTTCTTCGACCAGATCGCGTCTGCGAACCTTGCCGAGCGACGTGCGCGGCAGCGACGACACGACAATGAGTCGACGTGGAGCGCAGTAACGCGGAAGCTCAACGCACACGTGATCCTGAACTTCCTCCAGCGAAGGTTCTTCTCCGTCAACAACGATCCACGCGGTGACGACCTGACCCCATTCGTCGTCGGGCACGCCCGCAACCGCACATTCTGAGATGGAGGGATGCGTGACGAGCGCACGTTCGACCGCATCGGGCCACACGTTCTCGCCACCCGTGATGATCATTTCGCCCCGTCGGCCATCGACGTGCAGAAGTCCGTCGGTGATGCTTCCGAAATCGTTCGTGTGGAGCCAGTCCTCGTTGTCGATTGGTGAGGCCAGGTCGGGGTTGACGTACCGACTCATGATCATCGGACCACGAAGAAGAATTTCGCCGTCGTCGGCGATCGCGACACTGACGCCCGGAATGGGGCGACGGTCATAGACGACCCCACCGCATGACTCGGAGAGACCGTAGGTGACGGTCGTGTTGGAGGGAAGCGAATCCGGTGGGCGTGAGCCACCAAGAAGGATCCGGATGAAACGCGAAGGGTCGATTCGTGTGAGGGCCGTTGGCACGAGTGACACGTGCGTCGCGTCGCTCGCACCGACTTTCGTCGCATCGAAACCGTCGTGGATCGTGAGCCGCGCACCGGTGTGCCACGCGCGGGTGAGAACGCCGAAACCGCCGATGTGCGCGAGGGGTAGGCAGGCCAACCAGTGTGCGTCGGCGCCGACGCAGAGGGCGGCAGAGGACGCCAACGACGCGGCACGCAGCCCGTCGTGAGTATGGACGACTCCCTTGGGTTCGCCCGACGTGCCGCTCGTGGAGATCACGACCGCATCTCCGTCTTTCATCGGTGCGGCGACGAGACCCGAGCGCGTCCTATCGTCGTCCGTGACGATGGTGTGCACGCCGATTTTCTCAAAGAGTTGGCGTTTCGCGGCGTGGGGCAGACGTTGGTCGACGACGAGGACGGCGTTTCCCGCATCCCATTCGCGTCGCACCATGCGGGCAACCTCGCTCGCAGAGGCGACGTCGAGAGCCACGAGTTCGTGCACGGGCACAGCGTAGGGTGGTCACCGTGAATCCGTGGATAGCGGGAGCCCGTCCGAAGACTCTGCCGGCAGCCGTCGTTCCCGTTGCGGTGGGCCTTTCTGTCGCGGCAGGCGAGGACGCAGTGCGCTGGTGGCTGGGTGTGCCGGCGCTCGTCGTGAGTCTCGCCTTGCAGGTCGGCGTGAACTACGCCAACGACTACAGCGACGGAATACGCGGAACCGACGACGTCCGTGTTGGGCCGCTTCGCCTCGTCGGATCGGGACTCGTCGCGCCGCACAAGGTGAAGTGGGCG